>JAUIHJ010000424.1 GCA_030432015.1 bacterium | reverse complement strand
GTCCGCGTCCGGCGTGTTCGTCGCCGTGGCTGCCTCACCTTCAGCTTCTTGTCCGGCCGGCGTGGCGTCTGGGGCCGATTCCTCGCCGGCGGTCGCGGCTGAAGCGGGTGCGGCCGGCATGGCCATTGCCACGGTCCGCATTCCACCCACATCCAACGAATAGGTCGCCAGCGGACTTGCGCCACCCCCTTTGAGCGCCTCTTGGATCGCTAATTGCAGGTCCGCAACTTCCTGAATTCCCGAATCGACTTTGAAGATCGTATTGCTGTCGCCGCCGCCGGCGTTCATGGCAGAGATGGTGTAACGTTCACCAAGTTCCTTAAACTTGGGGTCCAGCATCGTGCGGACCTCATCCGTCTTCATGGCTTCCTTGAGGGTCACGTGAACGGACGTTCCACCGCGGAAGTCGATATCAAAAATATCAGCACCGCGCAACGCCAAGCCGGCGACGCCGGCCACGATCAAGATGGTGGAAAAAACGGCCGCCAACTGACGCTTGCCGATGAAATCAAAGTTCGTCGCACCCACTAGCTGGTGCATATTCAACGTTAGTCGGCGAGATTTCTCCGCCAGATCGAAGATGATTCGCGAGCAGAAGATCGCGGTGAACATACTCATCAAGATGCCCAAAATCAGGGTCACCGCAAAGCCGCGAATTTGATCGGTACCAATTGCATAGAGCACGATCGCGGTAATGAGTGTTGTGACGTTGGCGTCAACAATCGTTGTGGTGGCACGACCAAAACCGTTCCGGATTGCCATTCGCTTGGCAGACCCTTTGGAGATCTCCTCACGAATTCGCTCAAAGATCAGCACGTTGGCATCGACCGACATGCCGACTGTCAGGACCAAGCCGGCCAGCCCAGGTAACGTGAAAGCGGCTTTGATCGTGACCATCATGGCCACGATAAACAGAAGGTTGGCCAGCAGAGCCAGTGAAGCCACGACACCCGCAAATCGATAGTAAAACAGAATGAAGACCAGCACGGCCGCCAGCGAAATCCCGATCGCCCACTTACCCTGCTCGATCGTCTGCTGGCCCAAAAGCGGTGAAATCACACTCTCGCTGATCGGAATCTTGTTCAACACCACCGGCAGACTACCGGCATCCAGAATGTTGACCATGAACTCGACTTCTTCCTGCGTGAACCGCCCCGTGATCCGCCCGTTGCGATTGATCATCTCCTGAATATTGGGAGCCGAAAGCAGTTCGTCATCGAGCAGAATCCCGAGCTGGCGGTGGAAGTTACCGTCCGGCTCGTTATCGCGGGTCAAGTCGGCGAAGAGGTCGATCCCCTCCCCTTTCAGCGTGAAGTTGATGCACGGATTCAACCGTTCATCCTTCGCCTGACTGACGACGCCGAGGTGCTTGCCTTCGACGTTGTATCCATCATCCGTGGCCATCAGGATTTCGATTTCCTGAACGCCACTTTCGTCCAGAAATTCCTGCAAGAGGGCAATTTCACGATCCGGATCGTTTTCGTTGAACGGCGGAATCGTCAGCAAATTGCCGGTGCTGGCGTCGCGAACGAGATCGTTGGGGGAGACCGCCAATTTGAGCGGCTGATCGGCACGATCCTGCTCTTGTTCGCGGCCGACTTTGGCCCACAGTCCGACCGGTTGGTTGCTGGCATCGCGCACGATATTGCTGCGCTTGCGGGCCGGGTCTTGCGCCATTTCGCGGGCCAGCGAAATAATCTCGTCATGGTCACGATTATTCGCAACGATGCGAAATTTCAGCAGCCCAGCGGTACTGATCTCTTTCTTGATCACCTCGACTTCCAAGGGATCCACTTCGGGAATGATAATCTCAACCTGACGGTCGCCGTATTTCCGCAACACAATCTCTTTGGTGCCGCTCGGATTGATTCGGCGGGACAGGGCGCTAATCAGCGTGTCCATCTTCAGGCGGCCTTCACCGGCCGCCCCACCTTCACTGTCGCCGGCCAGCGAAGCCTCTTCATCAACTTCATAGATCAGGATCACGCCACCCTTGAGGTCGACCCCCAACGGGATCTTGAAGGTGCGGGTCTTCGAGTCCCAGGTGCGACCGACGGTCATGACGGCCAAGGCAACCAGCACAAAGACCAATGAGATTTTCCAACCGTAGTCGGCGGCCCGAAATTGTTTCGCGAGAAATCGACCTGCCAGAATCGGCAAGACAAATCCGCCAAGAATGACCAAGGCCAAGTAGATCAGGTTGGATTGCGTCGATGCGGACTGGGCCGCTTCCGACTGAGCAAGAACCAATGCATTAAGAGGCATGGCAGGAAGTATCCTAATTCCATGGATGAATAGAAGCAGCATTCAGGGCTACGAGGCGCTATCTTTGTCCGTTGATTTCTCGTCGCCAACGACGCGCGAAATCGCACTGCGCGAAACCCTCAGCCTGGTGTTAGTCCCTTCGTCGACTCGGATCGTCACTTCGTCCGACTCGCTCGCAACGTTGACCACGACGCCATGAATGCCGCCGATGGTTACGATCCGATCATTCTTCTTCAAGTTGTCCAGCAGGTTCGTCAGGTCCTTCCGCTTTTTGCGTTCAGGACGGATCAACAGAAAGTAGAACATGACGCCAATGATGGCGAATGCAGGCCACGGCAAATCCATCAGCGATGGTGCTGGCTGATCACCAGCCTTTTCCTGAGCCAGCAAAACCAGCCGGGGGAAAGGGATCGCCGAAAACCACTCCGTCATCGTGGGGTTGTCCAATTCTCAATTGCACACCGATTCGCTGCGAGAACGTTGCAGCGGCAGGCGTTGGCGTCGTCTTGTTTGCGGACCGCATCTCAGATCCGCGTTGTAAGGTGATCCCGCAGCAACGCCAGCCACCCCGCTCGGCTGACAGGCGTTGTCAAACTAAAAACGACCCAGACTCATCGACGGTTGGGCCGCTGCGACTCGAATTTAGCCGGTCATCATAAGATCTTGCGCCACAACGGGCAAGGCCGTCTCCTGCCCCCGATCCCCCTAAGGGTCAGCACGATCAGCAGGTCAATTCTTCGACGGACGACTTCATTGGCAAATCTCGCCGACCCGCCGGAAGTTTTCATACGCCGGAGGCCCAACCTTCCAGCTGTTCGGCGTAGAACTCCATAAAACGCCCAGCTTCAATCGCTTCGCGGGCCCTGGCCATGAGTCGCTGGTAGTACCAAAGATTATGCGCCGAAACCAAGATTGGCCCCAGCATCTCCTGGGCCTGGAACAAATGACGCAGATAGCCACGACTGTGCTCGCAAGCCGGACAGGGGCAGTTTTCTTCCAGTGGCCGGAGTTCACGCTGATGCTTGAGGTTTCGCAGCCGGACGGTGCCCCGGTCAGTGAAGGCGAGTGCATTACGGCCGTTGCGCGTCGGCATCACGCAATCGAACATATCGATCCCGCGGCGGATCGCTTCGAGAAGATCGTGCGGCTTGCCGACCCCCATCAGATACCGTGGCTTGTCGACCGGCAGCGCGGGACACGTGGCGTCCAGGATGCGATTCCGATCGTGCTCGTCTTCGCCGACGCTTAGCCCCCCCACAGCGTAGCCGGGAAAATCCAGATCGGCGAGTTGTTCGGCGCATTGGACCCGCATCGCCTCCGACAAGCCGCCTTGGACGATGGCAAACTGTGCTTGATCGTCACGTCGCCTCGCCTCGCGGCATCGGGCGGCCCAACGGACCGTCCGCTCGTTCGCCGCCCGCACCTCCGCCTCCGGGGCCGGCAGCGCGACAACATGATCCAGCACCATCGCGATATCACTGCCCAGCGCCTCCTGGATGGCGATCGACCGCTCGGGCGAGAGTTCCAGCCGGCTACCATCAATATGCGACCGAAACACGGCCGCTTCCTCGGTAACCTTGGTATTCTTCCCCAAGCTAAACACCTGGAAGCCCCCGCTGTCGGTCAGGATCGGCCCCTGCCAACCCGAGAAGGCGTGCAGCCCACCCAGCGCTTGTACCACCTCCTCGCCCGGTCGCAGCGTCAGATGATAGGTGTTGCAGAGCATCATCTGCGCGCCGGTCTGGCGAACCATCGCAACGGGCAGCCCCTTGACGGTCCCCTGTGTCCCCACCGGCATGAAGGCCGGTAATTCCACCGGGCCATGAGGCGTCTGCAGCGTCGCGCGCCGAGCACGGCTATGCGGGTCGGTTGTGTGAAGCTGGAATTGAATGGAAGGCAATGCCATAAGTTAGCATCGCCATCAGTCGCCGCGCAGCTTGAGGTTCAACTGCCCCAGCTTCTCACGGACTTCGTTCAGGCTGGTCACGCCAAAGTTTTTGCATTCCAGGAGATCATCCTGCGACTTGCGAGCCAGTTCGCCAATCGTGGAAATACCGAGCCGAACCATGCACTTGCGGGCCCGGACGGACAGGTTCAGATCGGCAATCGGGCGATCAAGCAGCGCCTGTTCGTCGGGTGACATGTTCGACGTGTCGTACGTCGGCTCGGGTTCGGACCGCTCGTGCGCAAATTGCCCGAGGTCCAGCCCTTTGGAGTGCAGCATGTCGCGAATTTCAATGAGCGAAGTCTCGCCAAAATTCTTGCTGGTCAACAATTCCTGCTCGGATGTCCGTGTCAGGTCGCCCAGCGAACGGACCCCCATTTTCTGCAGGCAATTTCGGCTCCGCACCGACAATTCAAAGTCGGTAACCGGGATGCTCAAAACCTGTGACAGACGGTCCGTGCGTTTTTGTGCCTCTTCGTCGTACAACTGGTCGCGCGATCCCAGCGAGTCCTTGTAAAACAGGCGTGCCTGCTCATGATCCGGGTAGACATCCAGAATCCGCTGATAGCAAGACTGGGCGAGATCGTACCGCTGCATGTCTTCGTACATGATGCCCAGATTGAGCAACGCACCAACGTGCGACGGAAAGCAATTCGCCGCCCGATTGTACAGCGTCATGGCCTCTTCATCGTTGCCGCGACGGTCGTTTTCAACGGCGAGCCCGAACATGGCACCGGGATGCGCTTCGGACGACTCGACCGCCCGCTCATAGAGGGCCACGACTTCGCTAGGGTTGCCCCCCAGCGAGTTGACGGTCGCGGCTCGCTGATACAGATACTCGGCCGTCTGCTCGATGGGACCAAACAGCTGATCCAAGACCGTCATCGCCTGCGCCTTTTCGCCGCTATTGCGCAAAGCTTCCGCGATGGCCAAGTCGCAATCGTCGGAATTGTAACCAGAGACCCGGGCCGCTTTGTAACCGACAATGGCGGCCTCGTAATTTCGTAGCTCAAACTGCGATTTGCCCAAGTAGAACTGGGCAACGGCACCGCCGTCGGCACTCGACAGCGTATTCACCGCCGTTTCGAAGCGGCAGAGCAGATAGTAGCACACGCCTAAGCGGACTGCCGTGGCGGGGGTGTGGTCCACACGTGATTCCAATTCTCCGACCGCGTCGCGCAACGCCGTAAAATTGGCGTAGTCGTCGCTAATCGCTTGCGACAACTGTGCAATTTCCGTGGGGCCAAATGAAGAATTCGACAGAACGATCTCACGGAGATCTGATGCCAAGTCCGTCGACATAAATTTCCTCCAAAAACCGGGGGAGAATGAGCAATAGAGAGCCAGCGGTGGGATTCGAACCCACAACCCCCGCATTACGAATGCGGTGCTCTGCCGTTGAAGCTACGCTGGCACGGAATTGGGTTTCGCACGAGTCTGCAACGCCTAGTATGCGAATCGACCAATTCAGAAGTTTATCCGTGATTCACTCGACCGACAAGCCCGCGAGCAGCCTCGTGCCCACGATCCAGAGAGGCCAGGAAAACGCACCCCACGGCATGCGTTCGGTCCAGGCCACCGGCACCGCGGGCGAGCCGATTCGCGACGGATCGTTGAGCCCAAGAATGAAAGGGGGCCTCTGGTGGCCAAAACACATTTTCTGGCAAACTGGATGGCCAGGGGCAAGGCAACCATCCCGCCGACAATTCACCAGAGGCCCCACTGGCCAGATCGCATGGATCGGTTGAGATACGGACTTCGCATCTCGCGGGCCAAGAAGCCCGGGCCACCCCACAAAACGCCGACAAAGTGCTTACCTGCAACATGTTACGAATTACCGGAAAAACTTCCCTGCCGAACTGGACAGCTTGTCTGGCGTCGGCATCCTCCGCGCTGCGGCGGAATGAAACAGATATTCCGCTACAATGTTGCGAGATACCGCAGACACCGCTCAAACGCCTCGCCCCGGCGCTGCGGTTTCCTCCAAAAACTCTCTGTCCCGGCTACCATTGACACGTACCGCCCGGTAAAACGCGCTAGTCTCACACGACCTTTCGGCAAGCGAACGACCTGTGGAAATGAATCCAAGCCGCGTTCTGATCTCACTGAACCCCAAGGCTGGCGCCCGATCGGGGCAACCGTTGATCGATGCCGTCCAGAGCGGGCTGACCGAACGCGGGTTTCAGGTGGAAACGATCACCGACATCGACCAGTTAGCGAATCAGGCTGCCACATCGCTGGCGGCGGGACAGCTGCGGGCGGTTATTTCAGCGGGAGGCGATGGGACCGTCGCGCTGATCGCCGATCGGACTCCGCCCGGCACACCGATCGCCGTATTCCCCCTGGGAACCGAAAATCTGCTGGCCAAATACCTGGGAATGACCGCTAGTGTGACCAGCCTGTTGGACTCCGTCAGCGACGGAAAAACCCTGACGCTGGACGCAGGCGAGGCGAACGGTCATCTATTCTTGCTGATGGTGGGCTGCGGATTTGATGCAGACGTCGTGCGGCGTTTACACAACGAACGGACCGGACACATTCATCACCTCTCGTATGCCAAGCCGATTCTGGATTCGATTTGGAATTACGAATACCCGGAACTCCGCGTTTTCTGCGACTCAGACGACCGCCCCCAATCACCAGCGGAAACGATACCAGAAACACCCATTTCAGCTCGCTGGGTCTTCGTGGGGAACTTGCCGCGCTATGCGGGAGGGCTACGAATTCTGCCTGATGCCGATGGGAACGATGGCCTGCTGGACCTTTGTACATTCAAAGGAGGCTCGATCTGGAACGGCTTGCGGTACCTTAGCGGGGTGATGATCGGGCAGCACCAAACCTGGGAGGACTGCACCACACGACGCGCGCGGTGCCTGCGAATTGAAGCGGAAGCGGGGGCGAACGAAGTTCCGTTTCAAATGGATGGGGATCCAGGAGGCTTTCTGCCGGTCGACATCCGCATCTTGCCGAATCGGTTAACACTCATTGTTCCCAACGTTTCGCAACCCTCCTCCGCTGCCGCCCCCCAGACCGCCGACCCGTCTCAGATTCCGTCGCCACCCATCGACACCGTCCCTGGGCCACCACCGCCGCCGACCTAACGCCTGCCACCCTAAGCGACCCCCCTGGGTCATGAACCTCCGATTTCTCAGCGAAAGCCAATACCCGTGCCTGACA
>JAUIHJ010000423.1 GCA_030432015.1 bacterium | reverse complement strand
CGGCTGCGACGTCACGACCCCGGGCTGCTGTCGCTGCGCCACGCGGCGACGACCACCCTCGCCGCCGTCCTCGCCATGCTGGCGATGCGGCAGCTCCTGCCGCTGGCCGGCGCGGCCGCGGCACCCGCTCTGATCGCGGCCCCGATGGCCGCGGCGCTCTCCACGAGCTTCACCTTCGCCCTGGACGATGCCGGACGGCGGCGCGCCATGCGGCTCTGCGCCCTCGCCGGTGTCGTGGCACCATGGCCGGTAGCCGTCCTTTCCGACATCGGCTCGCTCCCGATTTGGGGCGTCCAGGCCTGGGTGGTCGCCGTGGTCTTCGCCGCGTTCTACATCCGCCGCTTCGGCCCGGTCTTCATCGGCGTCGGACTCTTCGGCTTCACCCTCACCTTTTTCGCCTCGGTCGCCCAGGTCTCCCTCGCCGGCGCGCCGTGGGCCTCGCTGACCAAACTCGCCGAAGTAGAGGGGTTTGTTGAGCTGTGAAGCCCAAAACACATGGTCATCCATCCATGTGAGCGTTTGCGCACGATCCATCGCCCAGTGATCGGGATAAATGTGTGCGCTGATCAAGTCGATGTCATCCAGCGCGTGGATGTCCATAAAGTGGGTCCCCTCCCCTTTGCGCCATTTGGGTGGGTTTTGGCTGGCCATGGACAGAGGGAAGAACCCCTCCAGGCCGGAGGCGACGAGCTGTTTGGTGGATACTGGAGGTATATTGCGGGCCTGCTATCGCAATCTGTGGGCCGCGTGCCGGGTGTGGGGTTGCTGGGAAAACTCCATCACGGCGGCCCATCGGCTGCGTGGAGAACCAAGCTGTCTCGGTTCGCTCAAACCGTCACCGACGATCCCCTGGAATCCTACTTGCGGCTCGTCAGTCCCACCACGCCAGCGATTGCGGACGTGCTGGGGCGCCCCGAATTACGCAGTGCCCAAAGCGGAAATCGTTTTGCCGACATCGCGCGAAATTATTTCGACCGGGCCGCGGGACAGAGCCTCCTGTCCCGTCTGGCTTACGTCGACATGAATACCGTGCTGGTCGATGACTATCTGGTCAAAGAGGATCGGATGACGATGACGCACTCGCTGGAAGGGCGTTTTCCGTTTCTCGATGTCGACCTGGCAGAGTACGCGTTTCAGATACCGGACGCCTGGAAGGTGCGCGGGTTGACGACCAAACGCATCCTGCGCCAACTCGTTCACAAACAGGGCCTTCCTGCATGCATTGGGCGCGCACGCAAACAAGGGCTGGATGTGCCGTTGACCGGTTGGCTGCGAGGTCCACTGGCCGGACGCGTCCGTGAAAGCCTGCTGCCAAGCGGGTCGCTTGTCAAAGAATATTGTCAGCCCCGGATTGTCAACCAAGTCGTCCGCGAACACCTCGCCGGTGTGTCCGACCACGGCCGGCTGGTGTGGTGCCTGCTGACATTGGCGACGTGGTTGGAATGGCAACGCCAGCTCACGAGCGTCCGCCATACCATCAGCCCACGAACGCTCGTGGTCGCCTGAGATCATTCGTACCAAGAGAAAACCCCCGATGCAAAACACCCAAGCAGGCATTTCGTGGCGCGTTCGCTACCGTCGCGTGCTGATGCTGGCGCCGGTTTTGGTCAGCGTGCTGGCGATCGGATTGCTGCTCGCGGTGGTGGACTGGCAGCCTCGCCAGTTCGAGGCCATGTCCCAGCGTCTAACGCAGGAGGGCCTTGTCGTGCTGGCCTTGCTCTTTGGACTGCAACAACTCGGCCGTGCAACTCGGCTCCGCGCGCTGATGGCGCAGGCACCGGACACGCGACGGTTGGTTGAGATCGTAATGATTCATCAGTTCTGTGACTATCTGCTGCCGCTGAAGGCGGGCGAACTTTCGCTGCCCGAATTGCTGAAACGGGAGGGTGTCGAGCGGCCGGTCGCATGCGCGATGCTGGTCGTGATGCGAGGATGCGATCTGCTGCTGGCGACGCTGCTGCTACTGGGCACGCTGGTGTTTCTCCACGACGAAATCCCCGAAGCATTGTCGTTGACCGTGCCGCTGATCATCGTCGCTGGCGGGCTGCTGGGTGGACTGGCGGTGACAATTCGCTGGGCCAGTCGCCGGACGCCGGATGGTCGGACCCGCGACGTCGCAAGGTACGGCAACGCAATCCGTTACAGTGCTGGCAAGCTGGGCCTGTTTCGCGACGCGCTGGGCTCGCTCTCGGCACGACAATACTGGCGGGCCGTGCTGTCGACGCTCGGTATCTCCCTGGCAGGGATCGCTTTTAACCTTTTTTTCTGTTGGCAATTCGCACCCGACCTGCGCTGGCAATCCGCGCTGCTGGTCGTCCTCGCAATGCCGCTGATCAGCCAGATCCCGATCCGCGGCTGGGCGGGAATCGGGACTAGTGAAGCGACGTTGGTGTTTCTGTTCTGCCAGGCCGGAATGCCTGCGCCGGCAGCCTTTAGCCTGGCGATTTGCGGGCGGATTTTTCACTTTCTGCTGCTATCGAGCAGTGGGCTGGCGGCCTTCTGTCTGTACCTGCGGGGTCGTGCCCAAGCCGCGACAAGCGGCTTGGCGATTCCAAGTCCCAATCGATCATCTGGGGGTGCTGCGCGACCTTAACAACGCACAACGTGCTACCACCACTGGGCCTTTGAACGGCCTGAATTCAGTGTGTTTACAACGTTCCGGCGTTCACTTTGCTTTGCAACCATTGTCCTTCCCAGTTCTGCTGCCGGCGTGCCTGAAGCGTCGGCGCGACGAGGACAACGCGGCATTGGGGGTGCCTTGAAAACCAAAACGTCACCACTTCACCATTACTGGCTTGCCGCATGGTCATTGTCGAACTCTTCGCGCTACTGATTGTCGTCGTACTTGCCATCTGTGGTCTCGCTCTGCCGCGATTCGCGGGCCGAAGTTTCTCCCGCGGATTTCGTCGCCTGGCCAATCACCGCGGCTTGTCGATCACCTTGACGGGAGTCTGGGTCTTGGCGATCGAAGCCGGGATCGGGCTGTTGTTGCACATGCCGCTTCCGGCCCTGCATGACGAGTTCGCTTACCTATTGGCTTCGGACACATTCGCGAATGGTCGCCTGGCAAACGAAACGCATCCGATGTGGGAGCACTTCGAAAGCTATGGGATCATTCACCAGCCAACCTACCAATCGAAGTATCCGCCAGGGCAAGGGATGTCGCTCGCCGTCGGCCAGCGTCTTTTTCAGCGCCCGATAGTCGGCGTTTGGCTGACCTTGGCACTGGCGTGCGCGGCGGTAACCTGGATGGCCTACGGTTGGCTGCCTCCGCGATGGGCGCTGTTGGCAGGTCTGCTGGTGGCCTGCAATGGCCGCGTGCTCAGGTTCTGGGGTGCGACCTACATGGGAGGGGGCGTCGCCTTGTTGGGTGGGGCTTTGGTGTTCGGCGCATTGCCGCGTCTGATTCGCGACGGACGGGCCCGCGATGGAATCCTCTTGGCCCTGGGGTTGGGGATTCTGGCCAACAGCCGCCCATATGAAGGACTCGTGGCGACGTTGCCCGTGGCGGCTGTGCTGCTGGTCGCCTGGCTTTCTCATCGCCGGCGGCACGACCAAGAGATTTCCTGGGCGCGGGCGATGGCGCCTGCCGTTCTGATCCTGATGGGCATCGCGGGCTGGATTGGTCATTACAACTACCGAGTCACCGGCGACGCCTTTCGCATGCCCTACCAGGTCTGGCAGGAGACCTATTCCTCCGATTCCATCTGGAACACCTTGTTTCGCGACATGGAGGATCGCATTCCGACCGAGGGCCCGCCCCGCGCGATCGGAAGTGGTCCAACCCAAGCTGACTGGCAGATGTGGTTTCGCGAGCGCAGCAACCTTGCCAAGAAGTTAATTTCGCATTGGGCGGTCTTCGTTGGCGTGGTCCTTACGCCACTGTTGTTCACTTTGCCGTGGGTCTGTCGACAGCGGCGGATGCTGTTGGCGGCTGGCATTGTCGGGATCGTGCTGGTGGCGATCTTCCTGCAAAACACGCATGGCCATCCTCACTATGCGGCACCGGTTGCGGGTCTGGTCGCCGTTCTGCTAGCTCAGGGGACCCGACATCTGCGACTCTGGCGGTGGGGAAGCAGACCCGTGGGGCGGCGTCTGGCAGCCCTGATGCTGGCCCTGTTCGTCGTCGGCTTCGCCGGCTATCTCGCGTTGGACTGGGTGCCGCAACCGGTGCATCCGCAGTTGACGTGGAGTCTCGATCGAGCTCGGTTGGTGGAGACGCTCTCTGCCGGAGACGAAGAGCATGTCGTGGTGGTGCGACATCCACCGGCCTCGATCACCGGTATTGAGTGGAATCAGTGGGTCTATAATCACGCCGACATCGATGCGTCCCAGGTGATTTGGGCTCGTGATCTGGGCGCGGAGCGCAACCGAACATTGCTGGACTACTTCTCGCAGCGGCGGGCGTGGCTGTTGGACCTGTCCCAGCATCCTCCGGCACTTCGCCCGCTCGGACGGCGCGCCGCGACGGCGGTCGCAACCGATGAGGATTCGCTGCCGCGGAAACTCGCGGGAGGCAAGCCAGCACCGACTGGAACCGAGCGTCCGACAGGGAGCTAAATGACCGAGTGCAATTCGGCGACCACCCGGGACCGGCTCGTTTTTCGCCGCCCATCAGCTTCAACTGCGGAAAAACCGATTGCCGGCGAAGAAGGTGCCGGTCCCGCTGACGCGGTGTGCGCTGCAGAATCGCGCTCGGTCATTGAGGCGGGGGCGTCACCAGCGGGTCTTTAAGGTCGGCAAGGTCCAATTCGTCGCTTGAACCATGGCGATCGGCGCCAGACGGCCGAGCCCGACGATCCGCCGCCTGGTGACCAGCCATACTGAGGACCACCAATTCGCGGGTAGCGACTTTGAGAGCCGCGTCTGTCGGTTGTTCGACTTAGAAGCTCATCGTCAATGAAAACCAGCAGCGCCCGTTTTGACTTGGCGCGTTTGCGACGGGCATTGGCTTTGGTAGCACCACGCATCGTTTTCGTCGTTGCGCCCCTTGCAAAACTAAACCCGAAACATGCGCGTGGGATGCAGCTGCGTTGATTTCGAATTCTCGCAGTTCGTGTCTCGTTAACGCATTTTGAAGTTGCGCCGTGATCGATGCCGATGGCATGCCAGTCTGCAGTCTGGGGTGCAAAGCTGGGATTTGGGGTCTGGACCCTCAAGGGGCGCGAAGCGGCAGGAACCTCCCCGTCGTCCAGCTCCTGCCGCCGCTGCGCGGTTCAGAGGCTCCTGCTCTGACTTCCCAGGGGGTGGCGCGCCAAACTTGTGCCGACCGCCGCTGCGCGGCTGTTTGCCGCGACGTCAAAGCCGACACCTTGGGTTACAATTCTTAACACGTTTTACGCGTCGTCCGCAGCAGGCGCCGGAGGCAGGGCGTGAATCGCGGAACTTCAAGAGGAACGCGTTGCGTCACCAACCGCTCGGCACGAAAAACGCATTAGGCCCAACGTTGAGGCAGCGGGTCTGGCGTCGTTCGCACACGTAGACCAGGTTTACCGGCCGGTTGCAGCACCCATGCCCAGACCCACGTCGGGAATGTCGGGTAAGGTGGTGTCGATCGAACTGCCTGGCATCGGCAGACTCGGCAATGCCGGCAACGAAACCTGGGGGCGCGGCGACGGCGTGGGCCGCGGGGTGTTGGGTCGGCGTCCCGGCGCATCGTTGGCACCTGACAGCCCTGGCGCATTCAAGCCGGATCGAGCCTTACCACGTTGGTCGCGTTCCGCCTTGCTCGGTTTGTAAAAGTCGAGGGTGAGTTCGGTTTCTCCCCATCGCAGGTCGACACGTGGAGACTTGACGTCGACGATCTCCACACCATTGAGATGCTTCCCTGCCGTCACGAGGTGCATTTCGTCACCGACCGCGACCATGGCTTGCTCGCCAGTGGCGCCGACGAAGCCAACCAGTCGCACCGGTGGCAATTTGCCGTTGCCTTCCGTTGCCGGCTCGGCGAGCGGCATCGGACCGAGCATCTTGGGCGGCGTGAAGAAGTCCAGATCTTCCTCAAATGGCGCAATCGGCTCGTCCTCCGCAGCAAGCGGAATCTCTGGCTTCTCGAACTCGGTGACAACCGGCAGCGTCGAGACCAGCGTATGAGCCACCGGATCAGCGGTGTCGGCAACTTCGGCAAGGTCCTGGCTGGAGCACCCCGCGAGAAAGGCGGAAGCAAGTAAGATCCAAGCGGTGTGGGATGATCGCATTGCGGAATCCTTAGAGCGTCAATTGAACGAGCATGCGCGGACTTTCATTCAGCAAGATTCCCTTCCATGAAGGTCGCCTCCACCGAAAGCTCGCTACAAGACTCTACTTTGCAAACTCGCCGGCGGGCCGGACAAACAGGCGGCAGACAATCTGCGGACAGGTTGTTTCACGCCGCCCTGGGGAGGTTGTCAGGGTGATGTCGGTCGTATGGCCCGAGCTGGCTCAGTGCCAACGGCGATACGCGACACGTCTGATTATGCAAGCGTCCGGTCAGCGCGACCGGAGGCAGGCTAAAACGCTCACCCGCACGCCTTGATGTCGCTGTTGTTTTTTTGACACGGGTCAGACGCAAGCTACGGTTCAGTGTCGTGAATTTCACCGTTGCCTCGTGGATTGCGCTTACAGAGCGGATCCCGGTGTACCGGTACCGCGTCTCGAACTCCTCTTAGGTGTTGCACGATGAGCCAAGAACTGAAACGCATTCTCTTGATCGAACCTGAACCCGTCTTGGCCGAAGTGACCGCATTTCGACTGGCGTTGCACGGGTACGCCGTGGAAACCGTTGGCACCGCCGAAGATGCGTTGTGTAAGGCAGCGGAAGTGCCGTTCGACATGATTCTGATGGATCTGGAGTTGCCCGGCATGAGTGGCACCGGCTTGCTGGAAGAGTTGTCGTCCGACGAGGCGACCAGCGACATCCCGGTCATGGTCCTGTCAGTCGACGCGGACTTGGACCAGGTGCAGAAGGTCGTTTCACTGGGTGCGGTCGATTTTCTGGTCGTGCCCTTCGACCCCGAAGCACTGGAAGAGAAAGTGGCCAAGCATGTTTATCCGGCCACCGCCAAGACCACAAAGCAACAGCACGAAGCCGTCGGAAACTAGCCAGCGGAGCCCCTGAGCCGATCGGCCCGGGCACTCGCGTCTTGTGTGGAGAATCAGTCAAATGGCAGGTCGTCTGGGAGACATCCTTGTAGCCCGTGGTTACATCACCAACGAGCAGTTGGACGCGGCGTTGGCATCGCAAACAGCGCAACGGGGTATGCTGGGCGAACTTCTGGTGGCCCGCGAATGGATCACGACCGCACAACTGGGCGAAGTGCTGTCCGTTCAATTCGAGGTGCCTTACGAGGAAGTGGTTCCCGAAGCCGTTAACCCACAAGTCGTGCGACTCATTCCCGAGCATGTGTCTCG
>JAUIHJ010000422.1 GCA_030432015.1 bacterium | reverse complement strand
GGATCCGATCCGCCATCGCAACTGAAGATCAGCGCGTCGTCGACCAGGATCGGGCTGCCGCCGTTGCCGTGCACTGGCTTGTACGCCAACGCGTCATTTCGCCAGACGACGTTACCGTCGACATCCAGGCAGGCTGTGCCCTGGTGGCCAAAATGGACATAGATCCGATCGTCACGAATCAGCGGGGTCGGACTGGCATGACTGTTTTTCTTGTGAATCTTGGGCGCGTCGTCACCGTGCTGCTGAAAGACTTCGGCGTCCCAGATTGGCTCGCCGGTCTTCTCGTTGAACGCCAGCAGTCGCAGGGAGTAGTTGTTGGGCGCCGTTTCATTGGGAACGGCGGCGGTCAGATAGATCGTGCCCTTGCTCACGACCGGCGACGACCACCCTTGGCCAGGAATCGGCCGTCGCCATGTGACGTTTTGGGAAACGCTCCACTCGGTTGGGAGACCGCTGGCGTCTGCATGGCCATCGCCATCGGGGCCGCGAAATCGAGTCCACTCGGTAGCGAACAATGAAGTGCCACAAACGAGCAGCACGAGACAGGCAAGTAAGGGATGACGCAGCATGGCAGGATCCTTCGGAGAGTGTGAGGTTGGCTTGATTCGGTGGGGTGTCACACGGGGAAGTCAAGTTGAGATCGTTCCGACATGCTGTGGCGTCTCGCTTCCTATTGGCGTGGTCGCTTCTTTTCGATCCACTCTTGCGGCGGAACTCGCTCGGGATGTTGCTGCGCCCATTCCGGTTGCGGAAACCACCTCAGGCCGCTGTAGCGCGGGTACGTTTCCCAGACCTCACCACCGTCCGCGGCCACGACGCGTGGATCGTGAGTCTGCCGGAGCTTGGTCAGCAGTTTTTGATGCAGCGTCGCACGCGTCTCGGCGAAGTCGGGGTCGTCGGCCAGATTCGTCAGGCAACCTGGGTCTGCTTGGATATCGAACAGCTCGGCGGCCGGGCGTCGGTCGATCGCCAGATGAAAGAACTTACTGACCGCCGGGTCGTCGCGATGCGTAATCAAATAGGAGAGCGAGGGGCAGGCATCAATGTCATGGTAGCCACCGTGATCGGGGCCAAGCTTGCCCTCTGCAGTACCATCGCCCGCGAAGCGAACCTTGTCGTACTTACGGGGTGTACCAGCCGGCCAACGCTCGGGACGAAAGTTGCAAATGTACAAGTATTGCGCCGTACGGATGCACCGTTGGGGATAGCCCAGCGAATGATAGCGTGAGGAGCTGTGCCGTTCGCGACCGGCAAATGCGGCGTCCCGCGACGCATCAACGACGCCCTGGGCGGTTGAGGTCAAGACGTTCATGATGCTCTGACCTGCCGGGGGATGGTCCGTAGGAGGCGCGACGCCGCTGGCTTCGTAGATCGTCGCGGTGAGGTCGATCAGGTTCACAAGGTCGTCAACCGTGCGTGCCGGCGGCACCTTGTCAGGCCACGAAACTGCCAGCGGCATGTGGATACCGTATTCATAGCAATTCGCCTTGGCTCGAGGAAACGCCATCCCATTGTCGCTGGTTACGACGATCAGCGTGTTGTCTAATTCGCCGGCCTCTTCGAGTGCCACGAGCATTCTGCCGAGATGTTGATCGAACCACTGCACTTCGAAGCAATAGTCCAGGATGTCGTCGCGAATTTCCGGCGTGTCTGGTAAGAACGACGGCACGACAACCTTGCTCGGATCCATGCCGTGCGCTCGCCCGATCCCCTTTTTAAATGACCGGTGAGGTTCCGAGCCTCCGTACCAAAAACAGAATGGCTGCCCGGCGGGACGTTGCGCGAGGAAGTCCGCGAAGTTGGCGGCGTAATCCGTGTTCCGAATCCCAGCTGGTGCCGGCGCCGTTTTTTTCGAGAAACTGGGGCCTGCGGGATTGCGTGTTCTGCCACTGGCCTGCCAGTTGCCGGGCCCCCAGGCTTTGCCGGTGGCACCGACGAAGTAGCCTGCTTCCTCCAGGCGGCGCGGGTACACATCGTATTTCTTCGGGAAGGAACTCGCGTGCGTTCCGGCCTCTTCGATCTGCCACAAGTAGCGACCTGTCAGGAATGCAGCCCGCATCGGGCTGCAGCCTGGCGCCGGCGTAAACGCATTTCGAAACAGCACGCCACGTGCTGCCACACGATCAAACGCCGGCGTCTGAATGGCCTCATAACCATACGCGGAAGCATGCGGGAACGACTGATCATCCGAAATCGCGACCAGGATATTGGGACGTTCGCTGCACAACCCCGTCGTGGCCGTCGATGTGATTGCTACGATCACCCACGATGCCATGCACAAACCAATCAGCCGCAACGTCTTCATTTCTTGTGCCTCGTCATCTTGGGGCCTGTCATGCTCGGAGAAAGTAACGTTGCCTCGGATTGCTCGGATTATGCGCCATCGCCGGTGGGAAACGCAATTGGGAACCCGGTCGTCACGGACAGCCGATTCCCATGCCTGTCGCTGCGACACCGTCGGTCACGTTGCCTGACGGTGCCGATAGGCATTGTGACGTCCTGGGCATTCACAGACAACGGTCTGCTGGCCGTCGCTTGCTCGGTGTCCAGCTCACGATCGATCCTTCAACCCAACTCGAAGACTCCTTGGAACAAAATGCGGGTTCTCGCTCGCGACTTCTGGCTTCCTGCGTTTCGCGACCTTCGTGGTCGATTCGTGGGTGACGTAACGATGAGGGTTGCGAAGCACGACGTTTACGAAGGGCGAAACGCGCGAAGTGTGGAGGTTTGAGATTTCTCGCAGCGGGCACCACACACGGTCAACGCATTTCGGCGCCCTGCCGCGATACCATGCTTTGTGAGAACCTCTTGCGGGCCGCGGCCCTATTGAGGTTGGGGCCAATCGAGATGCTTGTGTAGAAAATCGAAGGTGCCTTGGCCGTTGATGGTATGCGGTCCGACGAACCACTCGATGGTTGTGCGGTCTTCCAGCTTCAAACGGGCCTGGTAGAGATGCCGGATCTTGGCGAATTCATGCGCGACCCACTGGTCTTCGCCGACGCCGTCGAAATGGCCGCGTTCCACCATGAAGGGGCGCGGACAAATCAGTGCCGCCATCTCGAAATAGTTGAACGTGCTACCCAAGTCCCACTCGAAGATTTCATATTCGCCCGTCCACATGTAGCTGAAGTTGTGGCGGGTGCTCGCGTTCTTCAACACCCACTCGTTAAAGTCCGCCGAACAGATCGAAAGGCAATAATCGGTTACCAGGGGCGGGATTCGCATCGCACTCTTGCCGCCGTAGGACAATCCATAAAAGGCAATCCGATCCGGGTCGACGTTGGGTAGCGTCTTGAGCCAGTTCACAATCTGTTGATGCTGTGGCACCATGATCGAGAAGAGGGTCTTTTTCAGTGGATTGGCTTTTCGTTGTAAGGTGCGAAACCGATCCTTGAAAATGTAGATATTTTGCGGTGCAAAGGTGATGAAGCCCCGTTCGGCCAGTTTCGAGGCAAAGTCATGATAGGCCGCATGGTCGCCCGTGACGACGTCGGTGGGCCGGCCTTCAAGACCGTGCTGGCAGACGACAACCGGCCGTTTGTCGCCGGGCTTTAAGTCTTTCGGCAAACAGAGGATGCCGTAAGCGAACACGTCCGGAAAGACGTTCAGCATGACTTCGTGACCCGTCCATTGATCCTCGTCAAACGTTCGACGGCTGCGCGGTTCTGCGGCCAGCAACGGTTGATCGAAATGGCCGATCACGTCGTGGCGGAATTTTTCGCGATACGGTTCGACCGTGGCGGCATATTTCTCCACCGAGCTGGTGTCGAGTTTTTTGAGAAAGTCCTTGCGCACGAAGGGGCTCTCACGCAGCAGCCACTGGCTATGGTCATCCATCTCTTGGATCTGGCGTGCCAATCGTGCCGCGGGGTCGTGCGACGCGACTTGGCTGGCAACTGGATGATCGCCGTCGGGTAAGGTGGCACTCTTCAGGTCGAGTCGCTTGAAGAAGGTTCGCAGGGTCGCCACATCGCAAAACGCGGCGGCTGGGTCGACGTTTACCGCGAACTTGCTGGTGGCCGGTTCGCCTGACGCCAACTTCAGTGCGCCGACGAGATCCAGCAATCGTTGTCGTTCGGCGACGATCACGTCACGGCTGTGCCATTTCATCTCCGCCGGGCCGCCACCCTGGCTAGGCAGCGAGACTTCAGGACCTGGCGTGCTGTCGATCACCAGGACGCGCGATGCCAGCATGCTGCCGACTTCCGCGTCGCCGAATTGTTCGAGCAGCCCGAAGACGTTGCGGTCGAGCGGTTCGTTCCAGCAGGTCTGCCGCGATCCAAAATGGCCACTCACGCAGACGCCGTCAATCCGCAGGTCCAGCGCCCCGGCGTACAGTGCCAGCATGCCCCCTTCGCCGTAACCAACCGCGCCGATCGTACGGGGGTGATCGCCCGCTTCGGCGGAGAACCAATCGACGCACGCGAGGATCTGTTGAAGTTCGTAACCGATGAGCTGCCGTCCCATTTCGAATGCGGCGCGATACACGTATTCGCGATGCGTCAAGTTAGCGCGACCGCCCTGCCCTGGCGGCGCGCGACGCTGCATATCGCGACTGACAAGTGCCGGCACCATGACACGGCAGCCGGCTTCGGCCAGACGTCGAGCGAACTGCGAGGCGACCGGTACGCCAGGCGCTAGTCCCGCCAGTTGCTCCGGTGTCTGGGACGCGTCGGGGATGGCCACGAAGTCGGCGATGGCAGGGCCGTTGTTGGGAACCAAGAGTAATCCTTCGCCATGCATCCTGCCGACGGTGGGCCAACGGACGGCGAAAATATCAAACCCTTCGCCCGTGCCTAACAATGCTGGTTGTGCTGTGGTGGCAACTAGCTCGGGGCCCGCGAAGGGTACACGCGAGTCTCGGACTCCCAGGATATGGGCCAAACGCTGGCGGTTCGGTTCGATGGACGCGTTGTAAGCTGCCGGCGACGCCATGTCACGATTCCAATGCGCGGCCCGCCGCGCGATCGATTGGTCAAGTTCGCGGAGCAGAAAGCGATCGATGCCTTCGACCATCTGCGAGGCGATGTCGCCGGAAACCGTTAAAGGCGCCGTGCCGGGTAGTGGGTTGGGATCCGCCCCTCGACCTTCGTTGGCGGTCGGCAGGAGAATCGCCATCACGACGATAAACTTCAGGCGGTTAGCGCGAATCATTGTGGGGGGCTCCTTGAATGGCACGGTGATCGGGGGGACGCGACAGGTCTGTTAAGCGACACGTCGGTTGTGCGGCAGGGTGGGTCATTCTTGCGTCCGCCGCCGTGGACTGCAAGCGTGCCAGTGACGCCCGCTGGTCAGGTTCGTTCCTGCTGCTCGAGGGATCGGGCGCATCTCAGGCCTGAAACTCGACCCGCGCCCAGGGATCTCCGAAGTACGAAAAGGCCTGATAGGTTGGATCGTCCGGGTGCGCCAGACGCAATTCGCGGAGGGCTTCGCCCAGGGAGCTTCCCGCTTTCAGCCGCTGGTAAAGGGCCAGCGCGAATTCCATGGCCGGTTGATCGACGACCGGCCAATACGGGGCGATCACTCCGCTACAGCCGTTGTTCAAAAGCTTCGCCGAGAAGCCACCCATCCTCCCAATCGCGATCCCGGCTCGCCCCACGCTGCACGCATTCATGTAGAGAATCGGATGGCCATCTTGAATGCACCGCGAATGCGAAATCACCAGTGCGGTCAGCTTCGAGCCGTCTGCGAGAATCCAATGGTTCAGGTTCGTGTTGTTGGCGTCGTAATCGCCGTGGCCGCTAAAGTGCAACAATTGAATATCGTCTCGCCGCAGCACTTGCTTCTTGATGTTGTCCTTCTTGTCCGATGCGACGACCGACAGCTTGGGGAAGAGTTGTTGTAGCTGCTGCAGTTCCTCCTGTGCCCATGGCAGGTCGTTGTTACCCGTATACTGCGGGTTGATGGCACAGAATCTCTTGACGGGTAGTCGCTGCGGAACTGGCCTGGTGGTCAGTCCCGGCTTCCAACGTCCCAGGACGTGACCGCATCCCAGGGCCGGCAGGCCGGTCGCCTGGCCGTTATCGCGGTGTGGAATCATCAGTTCCCAGGGCAGAATCATCTCATCGGAATGGACCAGGATGGATCGTGGACGCCGTTTGAGTTTCATCAGGGCGAAGTACTCTTGGTGGAATTGTGCTGGCAGCAGGTCCCACAATTCCTGACCGACCGCTTTCAGATGATCCATCATGTCTTCTTGCCAGGAAGCAAAATCGGCTTGGTATTCCTTGTTGGTCTCGTAATAGCTCCGCTCGGGGAAGTTGGCGAACTGTTCGCCGTAGATCGAGTCCAGGTAACTTGCGAGGTCACCTCCTTGAATGTCCAGCATCCCGACATGCTTCACCTCGAAGCGACGTTCCGGCAGTTCGCTGCGCATTTGTACGAGGTAGGGCGGTTGTCCGCTGTTGTTGACACTCTGCACATAGATGACCAGATCGGCGTTGATGCGAGGCTCGTCCGTGATCGTCAAGGGCTCGACCGTGCCCTTACTTGGCGGATCGACGGCGCCTCGATATCCCTTGGGGACCACCACCGTTTGACGTGTGGCCGCCCCGACGCACTGGTTGCCGTGCCAAAAGTCGACGCGAATTTCACGCGTTGCGGGCTCGGGTCCCAGTTCGCGGGCCGTGAGTTGAAACCGCGTCATCTCCAATCTCGGATTGCGCTTTCGTTGAATCATCAACTCGGCACTACTTCGATCCAAGTCGAACCCTGGAGCACTGGGGATCACGGTCAAAGGAATTGCGTCTTGGCCCGCCTCCATCAGCAATTCCAACATTTCCTCTGCAACGAAGTGCTTGGCATCGACCTCGTCGAGCCGAATGACGAGGTTCTCCGTTTTGGTAACGCGGACCTCGTCGGGGAATTCAAGTTTGGGATCGCGGTGGAGCTTGGTTGCTGGCAACACCGCCGAAGGACGACGCGGCTCTCGATTGCGGACGAGTTTCTTGCGAGCGGGCTTTTTCGTGCTGCTCCGCCGGGAACGTCTGCCGCTGGGCATTCCCAGTCCGCCCATTCCCAATTCGTGCAGGTCGAACGCGTCTGCGGCGTTTCCGGGGCGGAATTTTCGCAATGTGCTGCCCAGACGTGTGGCGCCGGAACGGGGCGGGAGATGGGTACCACCTCCACGACGTCCGCCGCCGCCGCGACCTCCGCGGTCAGACCCGCTGCTGGGAACGGGGTCGGCGATTCCAAAGTGGCTCCGAATATGGTCCAGCAGTTCCGGCTGAAGAAAGAAGCCGTTATGCCAGACATGGTGTGATCTCTTAAAGACGAGCGGTTTCCGAATCGGGAAGGAGGGGTGACCGTTGCGGGTGTAAACCTCGTCACAGGGGACGACCAGGTCGTTCTTGATCCTTCGCCCGCCTTGGGAGAAGACCCGGTCCATCACCGCGTTGACGACATGGCCGCGCGCAAAGCCATTGTCGCCGGCGGGGTCGGGGTGGTAGTT
>JAUIHJ010000421.1 GCA_030432015.1 bacterium | reverse complement strand
CCGATCGATCAGGTCCGGGTCCGCGACGGTCGATCCAGCGACATCGAGCTCCGTTGCGGCGCGCCGCAGCAGGGCACCACGAATCGACTCGCGATCCGATTCGTCATCGTTAAGGGTGATCGTTTCGTCGAGTAATTGTGACAACGTCGCCTGCCACTGGTCCGGCTCCATTTCGGCATGCAGCATCCGGTCAGAGACGCCCAACAGCAAATGGCTCCAATGTCGAAACTTCGGCACCAGGGCGAGCACGCGAGTATGCTCGGAGGCGGACTTCTTAAGCAGCAGATATGCGGCCAACAGGTTGGCTTGGGGTGGTTTGAGGTCCCGCACGCGGCTGGCCAAATCCGCGATGCTTTCGACACGTTGCACGCGGTTGGCAGCGCCCTCGCGTGGCAGTCGTGCCAACGCACTGTCGATCCGCTCTAAGGCATCCCAATCCGTGCCGACGTCGGTCGGAAACAGCGAATCGTCATCGATCGGTTCCGGCGTCAGGCCGCCGAGTTCCTTCTTGATCAGTACATCGAACATGGCGAAGCCGGCGTCGCCTTGCGCCAGCGCGCAGCCGATCGTGGCGACTTGGCTAAGCCGAATTGCCGACTCGGCCGCCTTGAGCCGTTCGCTTTCTTTGTCGCTGGTCAACGCGAGTTCTCGGTTTGCCAAACGGACGAAGTCCAATGTTCGACCTGCCGCGGTGGCGGTCTCGATAATCCCTAAAGCCTGGCGAAGTTCGCTCGCGATATTCCGCGCGTCGGTCGCCGTGGGTTTGAGACTGGCCCGGCGGAGCAACCGGCTTTGCAAATGGGATTGCAGCGATGCATTGGTTGTTGACTCGTAGATATCGATCATTTTCGCGACGACCAGGGGATCACGCTGATCCACGCTGGCGTCAATTAGCGTCTGCACATCGCGCCATGAATCATCGCTGTTGGCCAGGAACGCCGCTAAGAAATCGGTATTCAGGCTATCCAGTTGCGCACGGTCGAGGTAACGCCCTGCTTCCTCGGCGATGACTGCGTGCAGCGGTAGCGTGTCGGCAGGACGGGTTGGTGTCGAGGCGATCATTAATCGAAAAAGCCGCTCGGCCAATGCACCGAGGCACTGACGTTCCAATGGAATGAGGGCCTGGTGGCGATCGATGGTGGTGCCCACGACTTGACCAATCGATCGGGCCATGTCGTCCGCCCGATTCGGAACATCGGCGGCGGCGTGCATGGCCGCGACGGCGCCGCGCATCGCCAGGAAAACTCGCGCATAGTCTTCCTCGCGTTCGCTTAGCCGGTCTTCCGGTCCCGGAACGGCGTGAAGCAGTGATTGACGGATCTTGCCGGCGGTCGTGTCATCCGGTTCGACAACATACGCCAGCGAAATCACATTCAGCAGCATGTTGCGTCCGACGTCGTCATCGGTGTCATACAGGGCATGTCGGATGAGAGAGTCGTAGGCCCGCGCACGGTGTTCGGAGTCGGGTGCCCCGATCGCCTTCAGCGTGCGGCGCAGCAAGGGGAATTCGATCGTCGCGTTGTGAACCGCCAGAACCAGGTCGACGCTCCACCAACTGTCATCGGTGTCATCAGCCGGGGTGGTGGGGGCGGTTGCGATCGGCTGGGGTACAGGATCCGGTTCAACAGGCGTCATTCGTCCGCCCAGCATGGCCCATCCCAGGAAGCCAATCACCAACAGCACCGCGACCATTGCCGCGACCAAGGCGGCATTCGAAAGATTGCGTTCCGACTGTCGCCTCTTGTAGTTCTTTCGTGACTGTTGCTTGACAATCAGCTCGACTTGCTCGGCGGACAACCCCCACTGGTTACCTTCCTTCAGAATGCGATGCCGGACGCTGGTGTCCAAGCGCAACGCCTCCCCCAGGTGATCGGCGACCAGGTTCTCGATGTGGTCAAGCGCCTCGGCTTCCGTGATGATCTGGATCTCTTGTGCGGAAGCCAATTCGCGCATGACCGCCTGTGCCTGCTCCGCATCGATGCCGAACCGCTCGTCGGCCCGTTCAACCATCATGGTATGGACGCGAGCGGTCAAAATCGGCTGCGGCAGTTGTCCCAGCAGCTCGCTGACATACCGTCGAAACGGTGCCATCCGCGCTCGCTGCTCGATTTCTTGACCATCTGACTGGCCCGGCTTGCTTTCCAGCAGGGCCACGGCGGCATCCACTTCATCGGGTGGCAGGCCGACTTCCTCTGCCATGGCGCCCAACAAGACGCGGCTGCGCGCATTCAGGCCACGATTCTGCGCCAGGATTGGCGCGGCCCGATCAAGGAAGGCAGTCAGTCGCGGGTCAAGCGAGGCAGTTTCATTTGCCGCTGTTTCCTGCTTTGTTACGGATTCGAGCAGCAGGTCTTTTTCTTGGGCCACGTCGCGGACAAGTTGTGACGCGTACACCTGAGACAATTTCAGAACCTTCGTCCCATGGGCCACTAAGCCTTCTTCGAGGTCTCGCGAGACATGCCCAACGGCGAGCTTGTCCAGGGACTTGGCAACAAACGCCGTAAAGATTTCATGCGGCTTCTTGGGCGCTTCATGTCGCGGCGGTTCCGGTTTGCCCTCTTCTTTCCATCGTTGACGATAATTGGCGTCGTCTGCCGGCGGATCCTTCGGCGTTCGGTCGCCTTGGTGCAGCGACTTGATAACGGTGGCCGCATCCTCATCGGTAAGCCCCAGATCCTCGGCGGCCGCAGCGATCAACGTATGCGTCTTCGGGCTGAATCCGCGTTGTTCGGCAATGATCGCCGCAGCCCGTTGTGCGAGCTGTGCGTGGAGCCCTTGTTTGGCGTCAGGTCCTCCTGTGCGGCCGCGATCCGATCTGGGCAGCGGGCGAGGTGACGATGGTGCGGTCGGCACGTCGGACGGTGGTGACGCTGGCCCGGATGAAGTTGGCAGGGAGGGTCCCTTTGGGCGTGCGGATGCTGGTGGTGGAGGCGGGGGCGGCTGCGGAGGGCTCGGCGAATTTAAGGAAAATGTCTTCTCGCGGGCTGAGGAAGCATCAGGGGTTGCGTCGTGCCCTTGTCCGGTCGTACCGCTCGTTCTCGAAGCACCTGGATTGGCGGCAGCATCTGCGAGCGTGGGACGGACAGGAAGCGGTGGGGGCTTAGGGGAAGGCTTGGCAGCAACGTCGCCCGCAGGCTTGCCCGACTGAAGCTCGACCCGCTCGATCACGCCGCGTTGACGCAGGTCGTCGATGGTGGTCCGCAACTGGCCATCGGTTAGCTCGAGCTCACGCGCCAGCGCCACCAGCCGTTGCCAATTCGCCGTATCCAGCACCCGGCTCTCTAATACGATCGGCGCAGCACGCTCGAGAAAAAGTTGCACTTTTTTCTCGTCGGCGCGATTGACGGTATTGGGGGGTGGCTGATTGGCCGCCATGATCGACTCGTTCGTCTGCGAGAGGCTGGGCAGGCGAGTGGCTCAGGAAAACTGCCGGAAAAACGTCGCTTGTCATGCCAGTTTGCTCGCAGAGTTGCGAGACTGAAAATGCGCGCATCACCATCCTCTGTTATACCCCATTTAAGGCCGCCGGAGACGCCCTGACAAGCACTCTAGGCAAGGCTGGGCGAACAGCGCGGGGGTTTGGGGAGATGTAGTGAATACGCGGAAGATGCCGCCAGCCCTTGCTCAAGAAATGGCGGACGGCGGTTCGCGGTGACGGCCTTCGCTACCGTTCGAGTCGCAATTCCCGGTCGGGAGCCGGAACCAATGCCGTCTTCAGGTCTGGCGGCGCCGCAGTCGCTGGCGGTTGCACAGGTGTCGCTGCAGGTTCTGGGACTTGGAGAATGAGCAGGGGGGTCACCAGCGTGATCAGGATCAGTGCCACCGGATAGACGGTCGCGTAGCTGGTTGCTGGCAAGCTCGAATCGACTTGCGAGGTGACGGCGCCCAGCCCGGGAGTCGAAGTCATGGCGCCGCAGATACTCCCCAAGGTTTCCCAGATTTCAATCCGCAACACAAACCTCGCCACCACGGTTCCGACGAACAGGGGAATTGCAACAATCGTGATCGCCGCAAGGGGAAGCGTCATTCCGTAAGCGCCAATCACGGTCACGAAGTCTTCACCAGCTTGCGAGCCTGCGCGACCGAGAAATAGTGCCAACCCAATATCCGCCAGCAGGAATCGGGCCGCTCGGGGCATCCGCCCAACGATTGGTCCGATGTGCCCCAGATGACCAAGGACCAGGCCCACGAGCAACGGTCCGCCCGCCAACCCCAGAGAGATCGACTTGTCGCCGAAGGTGAGGGCGGCGCTGCCGGCAAGAACTCCCAGCACCAACCCCACCGTCAACGAAATGAGGTCCGTCTCGTCAAGCGTCCTCTCTCGATGGCCGGCAAACGCCACGAATTGATCCAAGCCGTCGGCCTCTCCCACAGCAATCAATGCGTCTCCAAATTGGATTCGCTCCTGAGGGCTTGGCACAAACTCGATATCCTGCCGCGTGATCCTGGAGATCGTGACACCAAATCGCGAAAGCAAATGCAGGTTGGCCAAGGATTGCCCGACAACTTGGGCTGAGGTCACGACGACGCGGCGGCGCTGGCGTTCGAGGTCAAGTACATACTCGGTTTCGGTCGCGTCACATCGTTCGCCAAGGACCTCAACGATTTCCGGAATCCTCTGTTCTGCTCCGACGACGAGGACACGCTGTCCGGTGGCCAGACAAAACGACGAGGGAATGGGTTGCAAGTTGTTGTCGACCAGCAACCGCGAAACCTGACAGTTGGAGCGTGCGATGCTTGCCAGATCGCGAAGCCTGCGCCCTACCACGGACGGGTTGACCACGTTCACCAAAACCCGTGTGATCGGACCGTCCTCGAGCGTCGGACCGACTTCGGATTCATGGAGGCCCGGTCCTTGCGAAAAAAGTCGCGGGGCCAACTGCACGAACAGAATCACCCCAATCACCCCAAATGGATACGCGATACCAAAGCCTACGGCAACTTCCGTGCTTTCCGGGAGTCGGTCCGTGGCCGCCGCGAGTGCCGGCGTGCTGGTCAAGGCACCGGCAAACAGGCCGCTTGCCAACCCAGGACTCAGATCGAGCGCCAGTGCGGCCAGATAGGCTGCCACGCCGGCCGCCAAGATCATGCTGACCGCCATTACAGCGAGCGACGTACCTTGCCGGAATAACATCCTCAAGAAACTCGGTCCTGCCCCGATTCCCAGGCAGTACGCGAAGAGAATGATCCCGGCAACGCCGGCAATCCGAGGTACCGCGAAACCAAAGTGTCCTGCGGCCAACGCAACGAACACCACTCCGGATGTGCCCAGCGAAATGCCCCGCCACGAGATCTTTCCAAGCAATAATCCCAGGCCAATCACCGCCAGCAACGCCACAACTTCTACGGTCTGTTCATTCATCTAATTTGGAAACCATCCTTGGTCGTCCAGGTTGCGGAAGGCAGGGCGCGGCCTCTGTTGGACTGGGCGGCAGCCAGGGGAGACCTGATCGCCAGACGGAGAAGTTGGGCTCGGCGTGCCGAGACTTTTTCGGATCATCGTGGTCGCAAAAGTAAGCAGAAAAACTAAAAACGACGATCTGACGTTTCCATCCGCGGCGGATGGATATTTCCATGATCGAGTTGAACGCGTCGTTTTGAAGCGGAACGCTTGGAACGCCTGGTTCTTGCATGTGGTTGGAAGCCTCCAGATGGAAGCCTCCAGACACCCTAACGGTGACATCCCTATGCTGGCACTCCAACGTAAGTACCTGGGATGCACGCAAATCCTATACCGGATTCCGATTCATGTGGCCGATCCGCCGTCGGGCCTGACGCGGTGGCCGCTGCGCTGCGGCGCCAGCACGTCACGGCAGCAGCCTCCAAGCGATTTTCGTCCGGGCATGGAACGCACTTTCGTCGAGCGCGATCCAGTACGGCGAGCGCATGGTGTGCCGCGCGGCGAGATGGTGGACGCGACCACGATTCCTTCGGCGGCACGGTTGGGTGTGGTATCCCACGTTGTTGGGCCGCCTGCAACTCAAGCATCGTGCCTACATCCAAGGCAGTGGCGATTCTCGGCGATGCGGATTTTGGCCAACCGCATTTTGGCTGCATGCCGAAACCGGCCGATTTACGTTGATTTGTCGCCCCTTTGTCGAGCGGTCGTTTAATCGGCTCGGGCGGGCATGCCAGTTGCAGGGTATTGACTCGCTCGCTGAAACCCGCGACGTAAAATCTGCCGAAAGCCGATGGATCTACGCATGAAGATTTCTGCCTATCCGAATGCTGACCTCTTTGATGAGATGTTCGCCGCCGACGGCAGCGCCCGCCCGGGCGGAAACGGGTTTGTCGAGCGGCTCGAAACGATGACGTGTGCCGGCTTGCAGCAGCGGCAACGAACGGCTGAGCTAACGCTGCGACAAATGGGAATCACCTTCAATGTTTACGGCCACGAGGCGGGTACCGAAAAAGTCTGGCCGTTCGACCTGCTGCCGCGGATCATCGTCGCCGATGAATGGATGATGATCGAGAATGGTTTGCGCCAACGGGTCCACGCGTTGAACCTCTTTATTGACGACATTTATAACGATCGGCGGATCTTTAAGGACAAGGCGGTCCCGGAAGAACTGATTCGCTCATCCAAGACGATTCGCACACAATGCCTCGGTTTTCGACCTCCCCACGGAGTCTGGTCCCACATATCGGGCGTTGATTTGATCCGGGATCGCGACGGACAAATTTACGTCCTGGAGGATAACCTCCGTTGCCCGTCGGGTGTCTCGTATGTCTTGGAAAACCGCGAGTTGATGAAGCGAACGTTTTCGCATTTTTTTGGCGGCATGTCGGTCGCGCCAATCGAGGACTACACCGAGCAGTTGCTGAAGACGTTGCTCGAATGCGCCCCCGAGGGCGTCAGCGATCCAACGGCCGTCGTGCTTACGCCGGGGGTCTACAACTCCGCCTACTTCGAACACACGTTTCTCGCCCAACAAATGGGAGTCGAACTGGTGCAGGGTTCGGATCTCGTGGTCGAAAATGGGTACGTCTATATGACGACGACCCGGGGCCTCCAACGCGTTGACGTCATCTACCGTCGAATCGACGATGACTTTCTCGACCCCAAATGTTTTCGCTCGGATTCCTGCCTGGGCGTGGAACACTTGATGGATGTTTATCGGGCCGGCCACGTCACGCTTGCCAACGCTCCCGGCACCGGCGTGGCGGATGACAAGGCGGTCTATGCCTTCGTCCCGGAAATCATCAAGTATTACCTTGGCGAAGACCCAATCCTTCCCAACGTGCCTACCTATCTGTGCTGCGATGCCAAGCAGCGCGAGCACGTGTTGGCGAACCTCGACAAATTGGTTGTCAAACCGACCAACGAGTCCGGCGGCTACGGGATCTTAATGGGACCGCAAGCGACGCAGGAAGAGCGAGACCGGTGTGCCCAGGCCATTCGAGCGAATTCCGAGTTCGCAGCAAACGTCAAACAGATCGTCATCATGGGCGGCGCCAT
>JAUIHJ010000420.1 GCA_030432015.1 bacterium | reverse complement strand
GGTGGCCAGCAGGATCTTGCCGCGGGCTTCGTCTTGTGCCTCGCCGGCGTCCTCCTTTTCCTGTTCCATAAACGGCAGGAGGTACGCGACCGCCTTCTTCATGACGCGTGCGGACTTGACGACCTGAGGGAGGAACATTTTGCCTGCGCCGAAGAGATCACCAACGACGCTCATCCCCGCCATCAGCGGTCCCTCGATGATCTTCAAGCAGCGATCGTAATGTTGTCGCGCCTCTTCCACGTCGTCGACGACGAATTTATCGATCCCTTTGACCAAGGCGTGCTTGAGCCGCTCCTGCACGTCCGTGTCGCGCCACTCCAGATTTTCTTCCTTGGCTTTCTTGCCGGGTCCCGCGACGGACTCCGCGTACTCGACCAGTCGCTCAGTAGCGTCGTCGCGACGATTAAAGAGGACGTCTTCGACACGCTCGAGCAACGCCTTGGGCACTTCCTCGTACACTTCCAGTTGGCCGGCGTTGACGATCCCCATGTCCAGGCCCGCCGCGATGGCATGGTACAGGAACGCCGAGTGCATCGCTTCCCGCACGACATCGTTGCCCCGAAACGAGAATGAGATGTTGCTCACCCCGCCCGAGACTTTGGCTCCGGGGCATTCGCGTTTAATTTGCCGAGTGGCCTCGATGAAATTGATTGCGTAGTCGTTGTGTTCTTCGATCCCCGTGGCGACGGTCAAGATGTTCGGGTCGAAGATTATGTCCTCGGGGGGAAAGCCAATCTGTTCGGTCAGCAACTGAAAGACGCGTTTGCAAATACGCACCTTGTCGTCGACTTCTGTCGCCTGTCCTTGTTCGTCGAAGGCCATCACGACGACGGCGGCTCCGTAGCGACGAACGAGCGTCGCCCGCCGCAGAAACTCCTCTTCGCCGTCCTTCAAGCTGATCGAATTGACGATCGCCTTGCCCTGCACGCACTTCAGGCCCGCTTCAATCACCGACCATTTTGAACTGTCGATCATCACCGGGACGGTGGCCACGTCCGGTTCGCCGGCGATTAGGTTCAGGTACTGCGTCATCGCCTCTTGGCTATCGAGCAAGTCAGCGTCCATGTTGATGTCGATCACGGCAGCGCCGCCTTCGACCTGCTGCCGCGCCACCTCAATCGCGTCTTCGAACAGCTCTTCTCGAATCAAACGTGCGAAACGACGCGACCCCGTCACGTTGGTGCGTTCACCGATCATCAGGAAATTGCTTTCCGGACGGAGCGTCAGCGGTTGCGTTCCGCTTAGTCGAGTGTAGGGCTGGACCGTCGTCTTCTGATGCGGCGTAATGTTCTGCACGGCCTCACAGATAGCACGAATATGTCGCGGCGTGGTGCCGCAGCAACCACCCACGATGTTGACCCAACCGTTGCTGGCAAATTCAGCGATCAGCTCTGCCATTTGTGACGGCCCCAGGTCGTACGCTCCCATCTCATTGGGCAAGCCGGCATTGGGATGGCAGCTAACGTAAGCGGGAGTAATCTGCGATAGCTCTTCGACGAACGGCCGCATGAGTTGCGGTCCGAGCGCACAATTCATGCCGACGCTCAGCACCGGGAAGTGTGAGATGGCACTCCAAAAGGCAGCCACACTCTGTCCCGATACAAAGGTCGATCCAGAGCGGTCGAAGGTGGCCGAGACCATCACTGGCACATCGGCACCCGTGTCGTCCAGGCACTTCTGAATGGCAAACAGGCAGGCCTTCAGGTTCAGCGTGTCAATGACAGTCTCTGGCAGGAGCAGGTCGACACCCCCCTCAATGAGCGCTGCCACCTGTGCATAGTACGAAGCGACCAGTTCGTCGAACGTGACGTTCCGATGCCCTGGGTCCTCGACGCTGGTGGAGATGGAAGCCGCTTTGGTGGTTGGGCCAATCGAACCGGCCACAAAACGCGGCTTGTCCGGCGTCCGCAGATTGAACTCGTCAACGGCCGTGCGGGCACAGGCGGCCGCGGCCAGATTGATCTCCCGGACCAGCTCGTGGGGAAAATCGAATTCATCGACCCCAACCGTGCTGGCACCGAAGGTGTTGGTTTCGACGATGTCGGCGCCAGCATCGAGATAACGGCGGTGAATCTCGGTGACCGATTCAGGATGCGTCAGGCACAGCACATCCACGAAGTTCTTGAGGTCCTTGTGATGGTTGGCGAATCGGTCGCCACGGATGGCTGCTTCATCCAGCTTCAGTGCCTGCACCATGGTTCCCATGGCACCGTCCAAAACCAGGATCCGTCCGGCGAGTAGCTCCTCCAAGAGCCCGTTCTTATTCATCTGCGTGGCGATCGACATAAGTTCTCTGCTTGTTGATTCTGCGGTTGCGGCGTCCCCCGATTCTAATCCCGCAGGTCGCCTCACCGTAGCGAATATCCCAGATGACCGGCGGAGACGCAAGGCCTCGGAGAACGCTGTAAGTCATGATTTAGTCGGCAGTTAATCGTTTTCTATCGGGCCTCGTCCACGGCCTGCGAAAAGGTTTCTAACTTCCTTATCGTTAAAGTCAGCCTCAGACTCAAGATCCACATAACCCTTACCGATAAGAAACATGCCAATACACACCTATTTTGAGTAACGCACTATGAGCAACGCGCATTCAAACCGACGACCTCGCCGTAGTTTCACAACAGGCGCGGCAGCGTCTCCCAGCTCGCACCAATTCGCACACGGATTGAAGTACGACGGTGAAGAAGTGCCGGTGCTCATTCGTCTGCCGGATCTGTCGCCGCAGGCCCTGTTGCGCGAACCGGCTGCGAACGCGGCTGCCGCGGCGCTTGCCCCGACGTTGGCCATGCGTCCCGAATCGCGTCCCGAGCCACAACAGCCAACGGATGTTCCCGAGGTTGAGCCTGCGTCGGCCACTCACCCGGCGCCGATCGAAACGGCGACTTCCGAAACCGAAGAAACGAGCGTCGCGGCGCTGTCACCGGAGGCTGGCGCGAGCCGCGCCGAAGGACTGCCTGCCGAGGCGCCAGAGCCCGCGACCTTGCCGATTTCCGGTCCGGAGGCGATATCGGACAGCTCGGACAACGACGATTCGGTGGCCGCTGCGCCACGCACTCGCGCGATTGCATCTCACGAGAAGACGGCTGAACCTGACGCGGCGAATAACAAGGCGAATACCAATGCCGCCGACCGGTCGGCGGCGGGCAATCGGGCCGTGGCGAGCGAACGACCGCCACGAACTTCTGCCGCCTCGGAACCTGGTGCATCCGGCGAAAAAGGGGCGAACCAACGGCGCCGTCGTAGACGATCCGGGGCCGAAGGAGATGGCGATCCTCGCCAGCGTTCCGAACTCGCCAAGCGGCACGACGCGCGGCGCAGTGCCGGACGGCGAACCGGTCCGAGCACAACGCAGGTCAACCAGGACCGCCACATCCTGGCCTTCGACAAGACACGCTTGGCGATCGGTGCCGGCCTAGTGATCGCCGCCGGACTGACGTTCTTTGCCCTCAACGGCGGCGATGACGATGCCGTCCAGCCTGCTGACACCTGGGCGGCGGGCAACATCGAACCCGGAGTGCAAGCGGTCGATCCGGTCACCGAACCGGAATTGGATCTCTGGCCCGCCGACGGGCCGACGCCTGCGAGCCACGCCGCCGAATTAACGCCGCAGGCCGAATCCGTTGCCGACAACACGGCGCCTGCCGGTGCCGCCACGGTCTGGCCGGCGGAGCCAGCCGCACCTGCTGCGGACACGCTGGGCGCCGAGTCGATTCCTGCCGCGGACTACTCGTACAATGCGCCGCCGATCACCGCGCCTACGAACGGCCAAAGTTATCAGCCGCGCGAATATGCCGCCCCGAGCGGCGCAGAGCAAGTTTCTGGATGGCCGTCAGATTCATCGACCCAGGTCCAGCCAACATCGGCGACGTTGCCTGTCAGTAACTGGCCCGACGCAGCGATGACGCCTACCGAGGGCACCAACGCCACCGAAGGCACTCCGAACGGTTTCTACCAGACGCAAGCTGCTGGCTACACCACGCCCTCTGCGACCACAGAGGGTTACGATCAGGCAACCAGTGTCCGCACGGGACGCCGGGAAACTCCGGCCACCAATACCAGCGGTGCCACAAACGCGACAGCCAATTCCGGCTCCCAATTGAACGGTACGATCGAAATCCCACGACCACGGGCGAACAATGAATACAACGGATCAAGCGTTTATTAGAGCATACGGCAGTGATTTCGTTCCCAGCAATGCCGACGAGGCAGCGCGGGCTGCGGACTATCCGGCGTTGGCCAGAAGCAATGTGAATGCCGTCTTTGGTGCGCTGCCGCAGCGGAACTACCGTGTTGACGCACCAACGCCGACGTCGTCGGCCGCGGCGGCCCAGCCTGCCGACAGCACGGCGCCGTCACCCATGGTCGCCCGGCCTTACGTGCCGCAACCAGCGCCACCGCGGCCGTCGACGGCGGTCACGTCAGACCACGTCGCCCAGCGCCAGCCAGTGCAGACATCCCCGGCTGCCGTCGAGTCGGACTACGACGTTTCGATCCAGCAGGAAAAGGCCCAAGACGCGACGCCTGTGATGCGACGCCAAGCACTGCCACAGGCTGACCAACCGGCCGCCACGCATCCGCGAATTCCGCGTCCCCATCTCAACTTCGCTTCCGTAAAACCGGTACAACCACAGGTTCCCCAGGTTGAACCGCAGATGGAATTCATCGAACCTCAACCGGTGGCCATTGAGCCGACGGCTGAGCCCGTTGAGGCTGAGCGCGTTGAGCCGGAAGCGGAGATCAAGCAGGTTGAATCGACGGTGAAGCACGACGTCGAACTGCCCAGTGATCCGGCTGTCGCCAGTCCACCGGCAACACTTCGGCCTGACGACGGCTTGGCAATGTGGGCAGATAGTGCCGTCGTGATCGGGTCATCCGCATTCGAATGGCCGTCGCTCGAACCGGCCATTGCGACGGCACCTACGATGGCAGCCGATCGCAAAGCCGTGGACCCGATGCCGCCAACTTCGACAGCGACCACTTCGCCCGCGCCATCGGAGGCGACTTCAGCCGCGCCGGTCGAGGCAACATCTGACGAGGTGAGCTCCACGCGCCAGTCGGCTGTCGACACTGTCGACGCTGCCGACGCAACCGAACAACTTACCGAGACAAAGAGTCCGGTCGAAGAATTGCCAACGGATCATGTGCCGGCCGATGAGGCTGACGCAGAGGCGACCGCGACCGCAGCAGTGCAGACCGCCAGCGATACCAAGGTTAGCGAGCATGGCGTTGCGCCGCAGGAGGCCTCGGCGATCAAGCCGTCGGGTGACGCCGAAGTTCCCACCAGTCCAGCATCTGCCGATGCCAGCGCCGAGCCAGCAAACGCGGCTGGCGAGTCTGAGCCTGCGGCCGAGCCCGCCGCGACGCCGGTCAGCAAGGGAATGGATTCGAGGCAACAACTCAAGCCAGCCTGGGAGGTGGATCGCCTCATGTGGCCAGCCGACGCCGATCGCCTCTACGATTCCGAGGCGGAGTACTTTCGCCATGCCGGTGAAAAGCTTCGTGACGCCAGTCAGGAAGGGTTGCGCGTATTGGGAGTTTCGTCAAGTCATGGCGGCGAAGGGTGCACGACGTTGGCCATCTGTTTGGCTCGGTCTGCAGCGGCTGCCGGTGCCAAAGTGGCCCTCGTGGACGCCAACTTACTCTCACCGCAGCTCGGCGCCGCCTTGGGGCTCGACTTCGCACACAGCTGGCACGAAACGCTTGACGGCGAAACGCCGTTGGCCGAAGCCGCCGTTACCGCGATCGCCGACAATGTGACACTCCTTCCGCTTTCCAAGCACGCCGTGCGACAGGGCCTCTCGCTCGATAGCGACGCCGTTAACAAAGTGCTGCGGCAAGCCAGTGAGTCGTTTGATCTTGTCCTGATTGACGTCGGTTCGCTCGGTGACGAGCGTCAGAGCTCGTTTCGATCGGGTGCCGACTGTCCGTTGGATGCAGCCATCGTTGTCCGGGACGTCCGCACGACGTCTGAAGAGGAAACGTTGGACGCCGTCAGCCGGTTTCGCGCCTTGGGTATTGAAGCGGTCGGAGTCGCTGAGAACTTCGCTGCGGCGGCAGTCGCGCATGCGGCTGCTTAGTGACGGCTGGTGGAGGTCGGGGCGAGCTCACTCGCCGCGATCTTGGCCTGTCGATCCACGAGGGTTCGCGGCGAACCGAATTACCGCCATGAGTATCCCCATGGCGGCAAACGCGATTCCAAATACGGCGAAGAACGGCCCCAGGAACGCCAGCGTTTCGACGGCCGGATCGCGTGCCAGGTCGCTTCGTTCCAGCGCCACATCGACACAAAGCAGGCCGATGCAAAACACGCTGCAACCGCCCAGGCAGGCCACCATGGTCCAGCGTAGCGGGATGTGTGTGACGCGACTCGACCAAGCCGCCAAGACCCCGCTTACAACCGCAAAGGCCAAGAAGTCGCGGTAGGTGAAGGCGGCGAAAATCGCGGCGAGACCAGCCATGATCGCCACGAGCTCGCGCAAGCTGAACTGAATCGCAGGTCGTTGTGGTGATCGCTGCATGGCGTGACTGGGTTGGAAGGGGGCGCATGTTCGCTACCGCCGCATTGTAGTCAAGTGGACGGTTTCAATCGAGTGAGTCGGCTGCCGGCGTGGTCCACACCTGTCCGTGCTGTTTTCTGGTACGTTAGCATCAGGATGGAGTTCGTGTCCGCTGGTACCCTCCTTCCTCGCTTGTTTGCTTACCGAAGTGAGGCACGGTGATGGCGATGGGGCGTCCGTCATGACCCACCGGATTCTCAAATTGGACCTGTGATGCATGACCGACCGAACATCTTGCTGATCACCGCGGATCATTGGCCAGGACACTTGCTCGGCGCAGCAGGACACCCGGCGGTGCAGACGCCGACGCTGGATCAACTGGTGCGTTGCGGTGTGCGGTTTCCGCGGGCGTACACCGAATGCCCCGTTTGCATCCCGGCGCGGCGGACCCTGTTGACTGGGACGACGCCGCGGACGCATGGCGACCGGAGCTTTCAAACGGAACTGCCACTGCCCGGCATACCGACGATTGCTGAAGCGTTCCGCGACGGCGGATATCAGACCTACGCGGTCGGAAAACTGCATGTCTATCCCCCGCGTGCACGGGCCGGTTTTGATGACGTGCAGCTTTGCGAAGAAGGCCGCCCGCAACTCGGCCCCACCGACGATTATGAAATCTACCTGGGCGAGCAGGGGTTGGTCGGCCAGCAGTTTTTGCATGGGATGAGCAACAACGACTATGTCTGGCGACCGTGGCATCTGGACGAGCAACATCATCCGACCAATTGGACGTCGCGTGAGATGGCCCGCGTGATCCAGCGACGCGACCCGACGCGGCCGGCGTTCTGGTACCTTTCGTACACGCATCCGCATCCGCCCTTGGTCCCACCCCAGTACTGTTTGGACCTTTACCGCGATGTTGACCCCGGCGAGCCGCTGGACGGTACCTGGCCGCGTGATTCGCACACCATGCCCTG
>JAUIHJ010000419.1 GCA_030432015.1 bacterium | reverse complement strand
CAGGTCGAGTTGCTGCGCGAGCAGCTTGCCGAAACGGAAAGCGAAGCCCGTTACTTGCGGCGAAGAATCGCCGCGATTGAGTGCCAAATCGCCGCCGATGCGATTGACGACGACGACGGCACTGCCAGCGAGTCAGCCAAGGTGGCCGACCCAGATCATGCTGCGGAATGAATTCCGTCATCCGAATTCAGTCGGTGAATTCGGTATCCGCTTCGACCAGATCCAATTCCTTGATCCAGATATTGCGATACCGCACGTCGTGCCCCTCGCACTGAAGTTTCAAGCCGCCAGGCACGTCCGTGATACCTTTTCCACCATCATTGCCGCCGTCGATGCCGGAGAATTTGCCGCCCCAGACCTGCGAAATGGTCTGGTTGGAATGGACCTTCGTGCCGTTGAAGTACATCGAAACCTGGGCTTTCTCTGTCCGTTGACCATTTTCAAATCGCGCCGCACGAAACGTGATATCGTACGCGTTCCATTTTCCGACGCCCAAATAGGCGTGATAGGGCGATGGCGTTTCGTTGATGACCGCGCCCATGCCGTGCTTGGTCTTGTCGCCATCAAGGACTTGGATTTCATATCGGTTTTGCAGATAGACGCCACTGTTGCCCCCCTTCCGCATCACCAGGAACTCAATGTGCAAGCGGAAGTCGCGGTACTTCTTCTTGGTGACGACATCTGCCGTACCGTACTTACCTCCCGCCGCCGCCGGGTCGTCGGTCATCAGGACCGTGCCCGAATCGACCGGGTCGTCAACGATTTTCCATTTGATCGGCGGTGCCGAACTGAACCGCGGGCCATCCCAGTATTGCCATTTCGCATCCAGCATTTTCCGTGACCCATCAAAAATCAACTCGGCGCCCTCAATCGGCTGTGCGCCGACGCCCACCTCCGCTTCGGCGGTCGATGTGACGACCGCGGTCAGGGCCAACGCGATGAGTGCCAGTCGGAAGTTACGCATGTCATGAAAAATCATGGGGAAATCCTTGATTGGAAATGTAACGGTCGAGGCGCCCGCATCACCGGTCAGGCGAGATCAGCTTGAGCTCATTCAACCATGCCAGTGATTGCGACTGCCAGGCGTCCCACATCGGGCCTTGGTAGCCGTTGAGGCCATGGCCGCCCGAAGGCAGTTCGAGGTACTTGGACGGCACCTTGTGTCGCACCAGGGCGTCGTGAAACGCCTGGCTGTTGGCACAGGGAACGGGTTTGTCATCCAGCGCGTGCGCAAGGAATGTGGGAGGTGTTTGCGCGGTCACTTGCTTCTCGTTGGAGAACGACTCCGCCAGTGCGGGCGATGGATTGTCACCCAGCAGATTGCGTTTGGAACCTCGGTGCGTCGTCGTATCCATGGTAATTACGGGATAGACCAGAACCATGAAATCCGGCCGGCAGCTGGCACGGGCGACGGCCGTCTTGGCGTCAGGGTCTCCCAAGTCGAAATGCGTCCCCGCGGTCGATGCCAGATGCCCGCCCGCGGAGAAGCCCATCACGCCGATTCGAGTCGGCTGCAACGACCATTGCTTTGCATGAGCGCGTGTTGTGCGAATTGCCTGCTGCGCGTCCAGCAGTGGTACCATTGCACGGCCTTTGGGAAGTCGATACTCCAGCACGATGCCGGTCACGCCGTGGCCGTTCAACCATTTTGCGATGCCGTGCCCTTCCGCACCGGTGACCAGTTGGCCATAGCCGCCGCCGGGGCAGATGACGATCGCCGTGCCGTTGCCGTGGGCGGGCCGGTGCACCGTGATCCAGGCGTCACCAGACTCGAATTTTCCGTCGCCAACCGGCGCGTGCCCGTCCCACAGCGATCGTCGTTCGGGCTGCGGACCGCTGGGGATTTGGTTTGGCTCATCCGCCGCAACGGTCAGCGATAACAACAGTACACACGTGGCAACCAGATAGTGCATGGTGGGATTCCGCGTCGCTTGCTTGGTTGATGGAGAGTGTTCGATCGCATGAAGCTCGATCATCATACGAGCTCGTGAATCACGTCGTGTCGCTCGACGAGGTACTGCGGGCGGCCGTTGTGATCAGGGAGCGTGGTTTGCGCGACGTCGATGCCCAGGTTGCGATAGACGGTGGCAAATACTTCTTGCATGTGCACGGGCCGATCCTCGGCCGCCTCGGCGAGCGGGTTGGTCGAGCCGATCACCTGGCCGGTCCGCATGCCGCCTCCGGCCAGCAGCGCCGCGTGAACGCCGGGCCAATGGTCCCGTCCGGCGCGAGGATTAATCTTGGGTGTGCGGCCAAACTCGCCCCAGACCAGGACCGTCACGTCCTTGTCCAGGCCACGTTCGTGCAGATCGGTCACGAGGGCCGCGACGCCCTGGTCTAGTAGCGGAACCACTTTGCGGGCGTTGCGAAAGTTGCTGCCGTGCCAATCGAAATGCGCGAAGCTGCATGTGACGCAGCGTGCGCCCGCCTCGACCAACCGCCGCGCTTGGAGGAAGCGCGACATCATTGCCTGATAACCCTTGTCGTGGGAATAGCCCAAGACGTCGGGGTTGTCTTGGCCGTAGCGCGCACGAACCTGTGGGTCTTCGCGATCGAGGTCCAACGCTTCGACAAGCTTAGAAGACGTGAGGACTCCCAGGGCCTGTTCGGTGAAGCTGTCGGACGACCCGGCTTCGAGTTTCGCATCGGTCGCGCGGCGAAACCGATCGAGGCTGGCCAACAGGTTCGCACGAGCGTCGAGCCGATCGGGGCCGATGTCGCTGAGTGTCATATTCGCCATCGATGGGCCGTCGGGGCGAAACGGAGTCTGGCTGACACCCAGAAATCCGGGACCCTTAATGTTCCACGGGTCGTGGGCCATCTTGTGAGACAGGTCGACATATGGGGGAACCGACGGGTCCACCGGGCCGCGTAGCTTCGCCAACGCCGAACCCATCGAAGGCCAACCACCCTGCGGTTGATTGCCGCGAAAGTGATGGCCTGTACAACACTCGAAGGAATCGTGCCTCCCTTCCGCACCCACCAATGAGCGGATCACCGCAAACTTGTCCATCATCGCGGCAACGCGCGGCATCAGCTCACTGATCTGAATGCCCGGAACATTGGTGTCGATCGGGTTGAACTCGCCGCGCACTTCAGCCGGCGCATTGGGTTTCAAATCCAACATGTCCTGGTGCGGGGGACCCCCGGCCAGGAAGATCATGATGACAGCCTTGTGTTGCGACGAGACGCCATTTGCTTGCTGGGCGTGGAGTAGCTGCGGCAGTGTCAGCCCGCCCATCGCGAGCCCGCCGATTTGTAGAAATGATCGGCGCGAAAGGCCGTCACAAAGTTGAATTGGCTCTCCGTTTAGTCTCAGCATGTCGCGCGCCTTCCACGAATTCGAGATAACAACAGCGTCACTTCGTCTCACCGTGGGTCCGATTATACCAAGTTTCCGGTCATTTTTCGCAGGCGTTCGCCCAAAGGTCGCTCGGTCGATGTTTGTTGGTCTGGCGGATGCACCTAAAATGCAGCGCGCCGCAAAGGTGACTCACTCGCCCCCGGGGACGATCGCGCTGACCGATGGTAAACTGAAGTGACTGGCTTCACCCACGACGTGCTGTTGAGTCTGAGCGAATACCAAGGAATGCCATGAACGACCGCGAGCCGGAACGTCCCGAAAATGGGGAAGTGGATGCGGCGCCTGAAATTGCCAATGCGTTTGGCAGGACGATGGATATGAAGGGCGATACCGCATCGGGGGCAGCGGGCGGCTTGCGCCAACAACCGGAGGAATGGGTCGGACGTCGCCTGGGCAAGTACGAGATCACCGGCATTCTTGGTGTCGGCGGGATGGGATATGTGCTCAGGGCCCACGATACCTCGATCGAGCGCGACGTCGCGATTAAAGTCCTGCCAGTCGAACTGTCGGTTGATGAGGTCGTCTTGGGACGGTTCTTGGCCGAAGCGAAGAGCGCCGGAAAACTCAATCATCCCAATATTGTCACAATCTATGAAGTCGCGCAAGACGGACCCACGCACTACCTGGTCATGGAAGTCGTTTCGGGCGGCAGTGCGGAGGAGCATCTCGAGCAACACGGTGCGTATTCCGTCAGCGATGCGACCCGCATGGCAATTGAGACCTGTTGTGGGCTGACGGCGGCCCATGAGGCTGGCCTCATCCATCGCGATATCAAACCGGCGAATCTTCTCCTGACGCCGGATGGCAGAGTCAAAGTTGCCGACTTCGGGCTTGCCAAGCGCACGCAGAACAAGACGCTCCAGGTGACCAAGGCGGGGCAGATCATTGGTACCCCTTATTACATGAGCCCGGAGCAATGCGAATCACGGGAGGCTGATGCACGGAGCGACGTTTACTCGTTGGGCGCCACGTATTACGGACTTCTGACCGGCAAGAGCCCGTACCAGGACAGTGGTAGCGTGGTTCAAGTGATGTATGCCCACTGCAACGCAGACCCACCGGATCCTCGTGAGATTCGAGCCAGCGTTCCGGTCGCGTGCGCGCAGATCATCGAGCGTGCGATGGCCACGAACCCCGATCAGAGGTATCCGTCTACCGAAGCAATGCGGTCGGACCTGGAAGCCGTCCTCGCCGCCCTGTCGGGCGTGGGGATTCGTCTGCCCAGCCAAAACGCGGCGAACCGTGCGCGAGCGACACCGGGCGACGTGGCGGGCGGCACCGGGGCGGGTGGCAAACGCTCGTTCGCCTGGCTGCTGGCTGCCGGGATCTTCGCGACCCTGGCCGTTGCTGCCACAGTCGGTTTCCTGCTGTCTGGGGGCGAAACGCCTGACGCAGGAACCCACGGTCAGGCCGAACTGGCCAGTCCAGCAGGAGCCGTTCCGCCTCCCACCGGCGATCCGATCCGAGTCGGCGTCTTGCATTCGCTGACCGGTACCATGGCCGATAGCGAATCGCCGGTGGTGGACGCCACCCTGCTGGCCATCGCCGAATTAAACGACGCCGGTGGCCTGTTGGGGAGGCCGGTGGAAGCCGTCGTAGCAGATGGTCGCTCCGATCCAGTCATTTTTGCCCAGGAAGCTGCCCGGCTCATCAACGACGAACAGACGTGCACCATCTTTGGCTGTTGGACGTCGGCCAGTCGCAAGACCATCGTGCCGGTCTTTGAGGAATTTGACCATTTGCTGATCTACCCCGTGCAATACGAGGGAATCGAAGAATCCCCCAACGTGATCTACCTGGGCGCCGCGCCGAATCAACAGATTATCCCGGCGGTCAATTGGGCATTTGCCTTCGAAAACAAACGGCGTTTCTTCCTTGTTGGTTCCGACTACGTTTTCCCACGTGTAGCGCACGAGATCATCAAGGACGAGTTGCAGGAATTGGGCGCAGAATTCGTTGGAGAGGCATTTCTTTCGCTGGGCAGTCTCGACGTCAGGGCGACGATTGATGAGATTCAGCAGGCGCAACCCGATGTGATTTTGAATTGCATTAATGGCGACACCAACACAGCCTTTTTTGCCGAATTGCGCAAAGCCGGGATCACACCCGCCACCATTCCGACGATCTCCTTCAGTTTTGGGGAAGAAGAGCTGCGACACTTGAATATCGCGACCATGACGGGCGATTACGCGGCGTGGAATTATTTTCAGAGCGTTGATTCCCCTGAGAACCAGGCATTTGTAGCCAGCTTTCATCAGAAGTATGGGCCTCAACGCGTGCTGACCGATCCCATGGAGGCAGCCTACTTTGGCGTCAAGCTTTGGGCGAAGGCCGTTCAAGATGCGGAAAGCGACGACACGCGCGCGATTCGTCGCGCCATGCAAAATCAACGCATGCGGTCGCCCGGTGGCGACGTGCGAATCGATCCGTCGACCCAACACACGTTCAAAACGCCTCGCATCGGCCAACTGCAAGAGGATGGCCAATTCGAAATCGTCTGGAGCGCTGCCGAGCCCGAACCGCCGATCCCCTATCCCGCTTCCCGAAGTACAGAGCAATGGCGGGCTTTTCTGCACGACCTCTATCGAGCTTGGGGCAATCAGTGGGTCGCTCCGGCCAACGAGTGATCCCCGAACGCATCAGCCGCTCGCATCGCGGTCGACGTCCGTCGCGTGGCGCGAGCAGCATTTTCTTCTGTGGCGGTGATCCGTTACCATAGGGGCGGTTCGAAGCATCTACGAGGTTTTGCCATGACACATCGGGGACGATCACACGGGGAACACGCCAGGCCGCGTCACGCAGCCATGCACCCCACCGCCACGCGGCGCGAAATCCTGCAAGCAGGGACGCTCGGCTTGCTGGGGCTGAGCATGTCCGACGTTGCGAATTGGCGCTGCCAAGCCGCCGAACCTGGGACGTCATCTACCGGCCGTCAGGCGGCGAAACCGAAGTCGGTTATCTATATCTTCTTGTCGGGTGGGCCGTCGCAGCACGACACCTTCGACATGAAACCGGATGGACCGTCGGAGTATAAGGGGGAGTTCAATCCGATCTCGACCAATACGCCCGGCATCCAGATCTGTGAGCATTTGCCGCGGCTCGCGCAGCGAAGTCACCTGTGGTCCCTGGTTCGCTCCCTGACGCACAAGGAGAGCGGACACGACAAGGGCACTTATGTGATGTTGACTGGCAATACGGTGGTCCCGCCCACGTTTCGGTCGAGCAAACCGCAGTCGAGCGACCTGCCGAGCATCACGAGTATCGGCGGTTATGCAACGCAGCCTCGCGGCAATATGCCACCCAGCGTGATCCTGCCCGAGAAGCTCTATCATTCCAACGCCGGGACCTACGCCGGTCAATTCGCAGGCCTGTTGGGTTCGCAGCACGAACCGTGGTTGGTGGAATGCACTGACAAGCCTCACGCGTATCATGATTACTCCGGCGCCTTTCCCAAATACCTCTTTAACCTTCACGACGGCGTGGCATCCGACCGCGACGATTGGAGGTTTGAAGTGCCACATTTGGCGCTGCAAGAGGGGATGTTGGAAAGCAGGTTTCACAATCGACTCAAGTTGCTCGACAATATTGATGCGCAGCGGAAGCGGTTGGGGCAGATTGCCGAAGTGGCCGATTTCGATCGCATTCGCCAGGGCGTGGTTTCGCTCATGGCCGATCCCCACGTTCGGCAGGCCTTCAATGCCCGGCAGGCCGATCCCAAGGTCTTGGCGCGCTACGGCGACAACTCCTTTGGCTGGTCACTGCTGATGGCCCGGCAGTTGATCGAAGTAGGCGTCAACATGGTGCAAGTCAATCTCGGCAACTTTGGCAGCTGGGATTTGCACGGCAACAATTTTCCGTTGCTCAAGGATTTCCTGTTTCCGCCGACGGACATGGCGGTCTCCGCGCTGCTGGATGACCTGCATGATAGCGGGATGCTGGAAAACACTCTCGTGGTGATGGCGGGTGAATTTGGCCGCACGCCGAGAATCTTCAATGGTGCGCCCAAAGTTTACAAGCTGCCGGGACGCGATCATTGGGCTCCTTGCCAATCCGTGTTGTTCGCTGGTGCCGGCCTAAAAGGCGGTAACGTCATCGGATCGTCCGACCGCAATGG
>JAUIHJ010000418.1 GCA_030432015.1 bacterium | reverse complement strand
AAATTCGATCGGGTCGATTCGGTCGTTCATCGGAGTCTATTTCCCCTCACCCCCAGCCCCTCTCCCCACAAATTCGGATCGGGGTTGATTCGTGTGGCCAAACGTTTTTGGCCGAATTTGCAGGGAGAGGGGAGCAAGAGGTTGGTGAAGGCTTGGTCGAGTGAATTAATGAGTCGTTCTGCGTTACATTCGAACATGATCCAATCTTGCAACTTGCACGCCCCCAGGTTCACTTCCACTGGCTCCCCTCTCCCCGCGCACGAACGCATGCGGTGCCAATCGCCTCCGCAGGCACCTTCTTATCTGAGTCGAAAGCGTGCATCGTCATCATCGCTTTCGGGCTGATTCACGGGAGATTGCCGCCCCAGAAACTGAACTTGCCACCCCTTTGGAATTCAGCCCATTTCTTCATCGAAGGCGAATGCGAAGGCATCGGGGAAGAGATCTTGCATGTACTTGGGGGCCGCTGTGGCTGGTGACGAACTAGACTGACTGGACAATCATGCCGCCGCTCCTCAAATCGGTCGCTGACGAATTTCAAGAAGATCAGCGAGAGGACGTCGTGTTTGTACTCGGACGATTCGACTTTCCCACGGAGATTGTCCGCCGTGTCGCACAGCGATTGCTCGAACGACGTCTTGGAGTCGGTCGTTTTCTACTTGGCCTTGGATGTCTTCCTTGTGGTTTTCTTGGTCGCGGTCGAACCGCCGGAGAGTCCTGCCGGCTTGCCCGTTTTTTTCAGAGCAGGTCGGCGCGACCGGCGGCAAGAAAAAATGGCGGAAGTGCATGGGAATCGAACCCACCGACCGCACGGTTAACGTACGGTCCGACGGTTTTGAAGACCGAGGCCAACACCAGTTGTGCAAGCACTTCCACCTCTGAACAAAGGGCTGGTGGTAATCCAGACCGACCGATCGCATCGCGGTTCGGCATCCGGCACGCTCCCCTTGCGGCCACGGCATTCTAGAGCATGTCGCCGGCCCGTGAAAACCTGGGGGCTGGCGTGGCTCGCGGAATCGTCGCTCACCAATCAGGAAATTCCCTGCAGGATCGATTTCCAGTTTCCCTCCATTTCTCCGCCCAGGTGAGGTCGACATGTTACGAAGCGGACCGGGCGCAAGACTTGGCTGAGCCGCAATCCGCCCGTCAGGATCGGAAGTCGGTAATTCGGTGTAACTCGGCTACGCCACGCGGCCGAGTTCGGCCGCGAGGCACCCGTGTGGCGGGCGGCACGTCGCGCATGCCGGCTGGTCGAACTCCTACAACTGACAAGGTTCTCCCAAGTTTCCCAATTCGCACCGGATCATAAAAACGCTAAGTCGAGGGGCATCCGTGACGATATCCACTACGACGCGCATCATCCGTACAAGTCGAATGAGTGTGTCGTTCCGACAAAACGCGACTTTCGGACAAGAAGTCATAGGGATCAAGAGCCGCACGAACCAGCGACAGGTCTTGGTACCCACGAACGTTCGGCAACGCCGGGAATCAGGGGAGGACCAGGGATGAAAATCCACCGCGTCGCATCCGCTCTGTTTTGCTTACTCGCGATTTCGGCAACGACGGCATCCGCGCAGGTTTGGCGGAATCTGTTTGATGGCGTTCATCAGACCGCGCGGGCAATCCATAAGCACGAACCTGAGACTCCCGAGTCGCTGGTCGTCGAGCAGGCCGCTGATGAAATCGACTACCTCGAGCATCTGATCGAAACCTACGGTAGCGTCGTCCCCAAGCAACCGGATATCTGGGGCGAGGCGCGGCTCACCAAACACCGTCGCGATTACGAACAGGAACTGGCCAAGCGTTTCTCCGAAGGAGCGTTTTCCGCCGGGCTGCAAGGTTCGATTCGTCGCAGCGACGAGGCCTTTCTGGCCGCAAGCCTGGCCCTCAGCAATGCCACTAATAATCGGCTGGGCCGCGGCACCAGTGTGGACAACAACACGGTCCTCGTGCCGACTCCCATTGCACTCACGCCCGGCGACGTGGCCACCAACCCGCTGGGCAACGTCAACCTCGGCCGTTTCGCCGCAGGGGACCAGCAGAATTTATCGTTAGAGCCCGTCATCGAGGTTTCCCAACTCTCTCGGTACCTGAATTACTTGAATGAACTGCGCAGAATCAACGAAGGCGATGACACAGCCGACGCGCCGGGCTACGCGCTAAACCTGGTCCGCATCCCGATTTCGGTCTTGCCCGGCAAACATACTCGAAAGGGATATGGCGCCGAGATCACGTTTTCGGTCGAGCCCTACCTCACCGATGATCTCATGGCAACGACGATCGAGAACCTGATCATCAATGACGTTGTCGACGAGTTCGCGGTGCCGATGGCCCGGTTCTACAACAACGACCCGGTGTTCGCTGACTTCGTACTGCGGTATTGGCCAGCGATCGACCGCCGCTCGCAGAACTGGATGACGGTTTACGACCGTTATGTGGACTACCTGCAATTGGAAGATGCGAAGCTGGCTCGCTATATGCTGGATAATCGGAGTTACATCGCCGCACGCTTGTTAAGCTTGGCGGCGTTGGATGGCTACCTCCGACTTAAAGACGAGCGAGAACTGCCGGAGGGATTGCCGGCCAGCCTGGAGAATCTCTCCGACGGTTTCCATTTTTCTCGTTGCGGGGCCGAGTTCAATGGCTCACTCAGAGAGTTGGCCAAGACGTTTGATTGTCTGGTTGATGCCGCCAATGCCGAGGTGCCTCACGGCGGCCGCGACGTGGCGCGGCGGCTGGCGGACGTGTCACTGCCGTTGCCACTCACAATCCAACGAAGTGGTTTCATCGCCTTCCTGGCCAACTCGATCCGTGACTGGGCTTCGGTGGAGAAGGTCCGACCGGAATTTCTCGCCAAATTGAGCTCGCTGTTCGAGTCGCGACTTCCTGAAATCGTGCAACTGCCACTTGAATATTCGTTGAGTGATACGCGTGATTTCCAAGCGGAATTTGGCAAGTGGCAACGTGACCCGCGACGTCCCGCGCCGTTTCCAATCAGCGTGACGGTCGATCCGTTGGCCGTCTTGGCGCAGGCAACCGTCGATGCCTGTGCGCAAGGGCAACGTGCGGAATTGCGAGCCAAAAAGCAGGCTTCGCCACCTCTGGATCAGCTTAAGCAGGCCTGTGCCACTACGCTCATCGATGAACTGACCACGATCGGCAAGGACACACTTCCGCTGGAAACGGCCATCTTGGACGTGATCACGCAGGCGGTTGGCAGGACAATCGAATCGCAGCGACCGACAAAGCCCAAAGATCAACGACAAGATTCGGCGTTACCTGCGGAGCAGAAGCGGGCCACAGAGTCTCTCGCGCCGTATGGGTCGCCGGCCAAACCAGGCAAGCCGCCCACGTCTCTCTTCACGAAGATGATCGACGTGGTTCGCCAGGAAGCCACCCGCTCAAGCGACGGAAGTCAACCGTGGTATTCCTTGGATATGACAAGCAGCTTGTTTCAGTACCAGCACCAAGTCAGCTTGACGTTGGATGTGTTGGGAGCCAATGTTCCGAGCGAGTTGACGGATTTCAGCACCAGCGCACCCGTGCGGAGCCAAACGGCGCAGCGCCCTGTGCCACCCTCGCAATTTTCTACGGTCTACGGCTATCGCTACATGGGCTTGTTAAGTGCACACGCCCATCGCGTCCTGCGTTCCCAGCCCGCGAACCATCCGATTGTCCATTCATTTGATATTCGTAAGTATCTCCAGGACGAGTTGCGAGCGGCTTATGAGTACCTCAAATGTGAGGGCAATGCACGGCTGTGGCAGCCGGTTTGTCAGGGCGAATTGAAGAAGGCTATTCGCTGCGGCGATTATGGTCTGTTGAGCCGATTGCGGACAGAGTTTTCCGCGCAGGTGCGCCAGCAGTGCGCCGCGCCGGGACCCACACCGTGCATGCGTGATACCGTTACCGAAGCCCTGGCGTGGGCCATCCTGGTGCACGCGGCCCTGGTGGACGACCGGCTTGTGCAGGACATGGAAAGCGTCGCGGTGTCCAAGGGTTGCCCGATTCCCATTCCGCCCGAGGTCTGTTTTGTGTTGCCCAAGCGGCATCTGGATCACGTCGACCAACGGGTACGCTCTGATTTCGAGGTGGTCCGACCGGCTTCCCTGTCCCGAATGCCGGCCGGTGCCGACTGGCGGACTCGACCACTCTCTCCCGAAGCGGCGTTCAAGGAGCAACAGCGGCAAGAGGCCTTTAAGGCATACGTTCGCTGCAAATGGCCGATCTACGTCTTCAACATCGATCCGATTACCGACGACCAGAACATTGCTGACGTCTTCAGCCGCAGGCGTGAGATGCAGCTAGCCGCGTCGGTCGCCGTTGCGAACGGGCAGATGGGCGCCAATGCGGCGTTGCGATTCACTCGGAATCTGGAGACCGATATCGAGACGATCGCCTTGAACCGGACGGTGGTCGGTTTTGCCCACGGCACGAACACGTTTGGTTGGCGATTCTATCCTCGCGTTCAGACCCCGGACACGCCCGGGACGTTGGGTGCCTTCGGACAAACGCTGTTTGGTGGGCCCTCGCGCGATAGTGACCTGAAGCAGCGCGAGCTCGAACCGGCGACACGGGAATGCACGGCCATCGTGATCATGCCGTCGTTCGTTCCCAATATCTCGATCGAGAGCCGCGCGAACTGGTTCGGCCTGACCAATCCGCGTAAGAAGTCGCTGACGATGCATGATACGATGAAGATCAGCCGAAATTTCCAGTCGATCGTCAGCTCGTTTGACCAGGTCTACGACTGTGGGTTGTACCGTCCTGTGGATGTCGAACAGATGAAAAGTTTCGTCTATCAGTTGGAAAAGCGGCTGCCGATGCAGCAATCGCTGGTGCCGGTCCCGCACGAGAACAGTTTGGGGGCCTTTGATCTGTTTGATTCGGGCGTCACTAGCCTGGGGCCCGAATTAACGGGGTGGTACGGCGCACCGGGCCTCGATCCCGCCAGTTCGACAACCATCTTTCTGACCGGTAAGCGATTCAGTGTGTTGGAGAGCCGCATCGTGGTGGGAGGTCGCTACGCACCGTTTCGACTCATCAGCCGCGACGTGCTCGAAGTCACCGTCCCGCCAGGGTTTCAGACGCTGTCGGACCCGCAATATGACAACTTTGTCGACGTGCACCTGGCAACTCCGTACGGTCCCAGTAGCCACTTGTTAGTCCCGGTCAACCGCCGCCTACAACCTGGTGGAAGCCGGTTCGTATGGGCCACGTCGACGCTGGCCGTGACGTTGCATTTCAAGGACGGAAGGGCGCAGTTCCTGGCTGCAAACGCCCCGCCAACGATTAGTCTACGAGCGCCAACACTGGGCGCGCCTTTGTCGTTGCCGGTCAACATTTCCGTGCGGACCAGCGATCGGACTCTGGAATTGGCAACGCTCACGGCACAACTGGATGTGCGTTCGCAACGATACGTTATCGGTGGCGATCAGTTTGAAAAATTCGCCACAGAAATCAAGGAAGCCGCTGACAAAGTCTTTGCGATTACCAAACCGGTCGACGGCCACCGCCATGTCTTCAGTGTCTTTGGTACGGTCGCCATCCCGGGAGGACTGGCTGAACCGATCCTCAACTCCATGGCGGTGGACATCACTTTGCAGGAAGACAAGTAGCAGGGCGAAGATGCGAGTCGGTTCGGCTTCGGTTTGGCAATGACAGAAGAGGTGCGTGGTGACACGGTTACGAGTCCATCCGCTGACGGTCGTTATGCTGTTGGTTTTTTGCGTTGACGGATCACGGTTCGCGGCAGCCCAAGTTCCGGATGATGGCGGTCCGGGTGCCGGAAATCAAAACGCTTCCGGCAACCAACGCAATCCAATCGTCCGGCGGATCCCGGCTGTGATTCGTGAAATGACGATCATCAACCACGGTGACGGGACGGCAGCGGCAGAGGTCGTTTTGGCGGGCTTGCAGGCGGTCGATCGCTTGTTCTTGGGGACGACCGTAACGGCGCGCGACGTGTTGCCGACCGTGGTCATCGAGCCCGACCACGTTGGCGGTGCGGCCTCACCCGCGACACCAAGTTTGACCGACACCCAGGCTCGGCAGGCGTTCCGAATCTCGCCGCCCGCGTTGAAGGATGGCGTGCTGAATGAACGGCTTAGCCGATTGGTTGGACAGCAGATTAGCGTGAGTTACGCCGGCACGGACAAGGTCGAACAGAAGACCGGCACGCTCAAGAGTCTGCAGGACCCAGCGACGCCTGGCGACCATACGCTCACCCTGGTGATCGCGGGTGCCGACGAGACAATCGCCCGTGATCGGATCGTCTCGATCACCAGCCCGGCGCAGGACGATCGCCATGCACTGGACATTCTTACGACCAAAGGCTTTGATCGGGTGCGGTATCGTCGATCGGTTCAGCCCTGGTCCATGTCGTATCGTGTCGATGTCGGCAAGGTGAATACGCTGCGTGCCGCGGCGGTTGTGCACAACCCGACGCCGCAACGACTGGAGAACGCCAGCCTGGTTCTGCGGCAGGGCGAGTTTGTTTATGAACTTACGGGCGTCAATCTGCCTGCCGAGCGGGTTGGTTCCATCGGCTATCAGCGCAACAATCAATTTGAACTGGACGTGCAGACCCGCCTGCACACGCAGCTTGTGTTTGATGCCGCAGAGGGTGAGAGTGGCCCAGCCCACGAGGTCATTGAACTCGTCAACGATCGACCTCAGGGCACGCACCTTGTTGGCGGACCGATGGCGATTTATCGCGATCAGAAGTTCGTCGGCACGCACACGTTGACGGACTTGTTTCACAAGAGTCGATCGGGCGAAACGATCAGGCCGCTCGATGCGACCTTCCACTTGTACCCGAGCCAACGGCTGATCAGCCTGAAGGCCCAATCGTTGGTTACGGTCGCGATCAAGCAGGTGCCGTATCGACCGACGGCTCTTCAGCAATCCACGCTCACGGTGACGCCCGCCTATGAGGTCGTTGTGACGAATGCCTCCACGACGGGGCGGGCCGTGATCGTCAAATTGCCGCGCAAGCCGGTCGTCGCCACCATGCAAACGCCAGCAGTCCTCACTGTCGCCGGCCGCGCGGCGGATGCGAAACCGGTAGAAACGAAGCACGCCATCCTGCTTGAAGATTCCAAGGAAATGGATGTGCGACGATTATCGAATCGCGAGCTGACGACACTGGCCGGTCGGGCCCATGTGCCGCGCGACCTTGCATTGGCACTAAAACGTCTCGTGATGTTGCGAACGCGGATAAGCGACAACGCCAAGGCGCAGAAGGCACGAGAAAACCAACTCGCCGTGCTGACGCTGCGAGTGGATGCGCTCCGTCGGATTAACGACGGTAGCCTGCGCGCAACCAGCCGACTGGCCAACGCGCAGCAACAACTTGATCGGGCCGAGGCAGACTTGCGAGCACACGCGTTGGAGGCAGACGTCGCGCAGTCCGAACTGGCGATCTTCCTCGCTGAAGTTGATGTCAACTAGCCGCGCAGAACGTTGGCTGATGAACTCGATTCAACGCGGCGTGGC
>JAUIHJ010000417.1 GCA_030432015.1 bacterium | reverse complement strand
TGATGACAGGGTATGTCAACGTCAGGCGCTGTCTGGGTTCGACGGGCGCTGGCGCGGCAACAACCGCAATCGTGTTTTCTTCCAGTGCGGGAGACCCTGGAAACAGGGAAGCCGTGTGGCCATCATCTCCCATACCGAGCAGGATCAGGTCAAAACGACCATCCGTTGCTTTGAGTTGTTCTTTAAGCGTAAAACAGTAGTCGTTTGCGGCGTCTTTTGGATTTGTAGGATCCGTTTTCATCGGGAAAATTTGTGACGCCGATACGGGGACGTGATCCAGCATGGCGCTACGGGCCATCAGGTAGTTGCTTTTCTCATCGGTATGGGGCACATAGCGCTCATCTCCCCAGAAAAACAGAATTTTATCCCAGGGAATTTCCTCTTTGAATTCAGTGGCGAGCATGCTATAGAGCAAGCGGGGTGTGCTCCCCCCTGCCAGGGCGATTGAAAAGTAGGGTCGGACGTTTAAGGTTTGATGGATGAGATCAATGGTAGCGCGGGCAACCTGCCGGCTGATAGCTTCTTTGTCCGGATAGATTTGAAGTATACTTTCGGTTTCTATATTCATTGTATTAGGTTCTGGGTTCAACGTTCAAGGTTCCGGGTTGTCTCAATAATTTTGAACCCTGAACCTTGAACCCCGAACCCATCATGATATGATCCAGCGATGTCCTTTTTCGGCAAGCAGAGCGTTTGCCTCTTTTGGGCCCCAGTTGCCGATATCGTATTTGTATCGTGGAGCGTCAAACTGCAGTAAGGGTTCGTACAACTTCCATGCCTCTTCAACCTCATCGCTGCGTACAAACAATGTCTGATCCTGCGTAATCACATCGTGGAGTAATGTTTCATAGCCATCGGGCAGGGCGCCAAACTTGTCTGCATAGCTGAAATGCAGTTTTTGTTTTTGCAGATCCATGCCCTGGCCTGGTGTTTTTACGTCGAATTCCAGGTCAAAACCTTCATCCGGTTGAACAGTGATGATCAGACGGTTTGAGTTTAACTGACATCCTTCGTAGGTCTGAAAGAGAGACACCGGTGGTTCGTTAAAGTTGACGATGATCTGGCTCAGGCGTTTGCGCAGGCGTTTGCCGGTACGCAGGTAGAAAGGTACCCCTTCCCACCGCCAGTTGGCGATTCGTAACCGCAACCCTACAAAGGTTTCGGTTTTGGATCCCGGAGCCACGCCTTCTTCTTCGAGATAACCGGGCAGACTCTGTCCGTTGTTATGCAAAGGACCGTACTGGCCAAAAATTACATCACTTTCGGAGATGGTTTTGATCGAGCGCAGTACTTTAACCTTTTCATCACGGATGGCATCGGCTTCGAAAGCCGCCGGCGCTTCCATGGCTGTAATGGTCAACAACTGCGTCAGATGGTTCTGCAGCATGTCGCGCAGCGCCCCTGATTTGTCGTAATAGCCGGCGCGCGATCCAACGCCCAGTTCTTCTGCCACTGTAATCTGCACATTCTTCACGCGGTCGCGATTCCATACAGACTCAAACAACGGGTTTGCAAAGCGGAAAGCCAGCAGGTTTTGAACGGTCTCCTTGCCCAGGTAATGATCGATGCGATATACCTGTTTTTCATTGAAATTAGCATGGACCGTTGCATTCAGCTCCTGGGCCGTCTCGAGATTGTGGCCGAATGGTTTTTCGACAACGAGGCGTGTCCAGCCGGCGCTTTTGTTCAGGCCGGCATTGCCCAGACCGTTGATGGTTGGCGCAAACGCAGACGGGCCCAGGGCCAGGTAGAATACCCGGTTGCCCGGAAGGCCGGTTTCCGCTTCAATTTGTTCGATCTTCTTGTGCAGATTCTGGAAATCTTCCGGGGTGCCTTTGCGAATCGACTGGAAGTAGAGGCAGCTCTAGGCCCATTCATTTGCGCGGCCGTTTACGCCGCTGACAAACTCCTGGATGGCTTCACTGCCAAAATCGCGGTACGACTCATCTGAATGGTCCGTGCTCCGAGCTACGCCGAGGATTTTAAAATGGTTGCCTAACTTGTATTTTTGAGAAAGTCTGAACAACGCAGGAAGAAGCTTGCGACGCATCAAGTCGCCCGTTCCTCCAAAAACGATAAAAAGATGGGGTTCAACGTGCTCGGAATTCATGTCCTTTCAAATATTAAATTGAAAATTTGGAATTGGAAATTGCAAATTGTCCCGGGTTGAAATCATTCTTGATGAATCAGGCCCAGTTTTCAATTTGCAATTTCCAATGGTTAATTTGCGATTATTTCTGAGTCGCCTTGATGCTGTGGCCGCCGAATTTGTTACGCATGGCGGAGAGCAGTTTTTCGGTATACCCTTCTTCCTCGCGAGAGCGGAGGCGCTGGAGGAGGGCGAGCGTCATGACTGGAGCCGAGAGGTCCTGGTCAATGGCTTCGAACACCGTCCAGCGGCCTTCTCCAGAGTCGGTTACGTAAGGGGCGATGCCTTCGAGGTCCTGGTTTTCTTCGAGGGCTTCAGCCGTGAGGTCGAGCAGCCAGGAGCGAACAACGCTGCCATAGCGCCAGATCTCTGCGATCTGTGCAAGGTCGAGGTTGTATTCTTCGCGTTTGCGCATCAGGGCAAATCCTTCAGCATACGCCTGCATCAGGCCATACTCGATGCCGTTATGCACCATTTTGACGTAATGGCCGGCGCCGACCGGGCCCACATGGCCCCATCCTTTGTCTGCGGAGGGCGCGAGGGTTTCGAGGGCCGGTGTCACTTTGGCAACGGCTTCTTTGCTACCGCCAACCATCATACTGTAACCTTCTTTGAGGCCCCATACACCGCCGCTGGTGCCTACGTCAACAAAGTTGAGCCCTTTGGCTTGAACTTCTTCGCCACGACGTCCGCATGCTGGTGCTCGCTGTCGTCCCAATTTTCGAAGCCGATCGCAAATGTCCGCCGGGGATAGTCGAGTCGGCTCAGGTAGTAGACGAGCGCACTGGAGTCGTACCCTCCGCTGAGAAATGAGCCAACGGGTACGTCGCTGCGCACGTGCTGTCGAACCGAAGCCAGCAGCAGGTCGTCCACGCGGGCCACCACCTCTTCCTCAGCAACCCGGCGATTGCCCTCGAGTGGAATTCGCCAGTACTCATGCAGTTCGCTCGATCCATCACTCCGCCACCGCAGATAGTGTGCTGGCGGCACCTTGGAGATCCCCTGCCATATCGTCTTGGGGCTGGGAACGTAGCGGTAGGCGAAATAATCCCAGACCGATGTCTTGTCTAATTCGCGCCGCACCAATCCGCTGGCCAGGATTGCCTTAATTTCAGAGGCAAACAGCAGCCGCCGGGGATCTTCATAATAGTAAAGCGGCTTGATTCCAAAGCGGTCGCGGACGAGTATCATTTCACCGGCGTTTCGATCATAGAGACCAAACGCGAACATCCCTTTGAGGCGGTCCAGGACGCCCAGGCCCCACTGGCGATAGCCGTTGAGGATGACTTCCGAATCGGTTTGGGAACGGAAGCCGTGCCCCAGGCTTTCCAGCGTCGAGCGGAGTTCCCGGAAGTTGTAGATCTCGCCGTTGAACGTCAACCACAGGCTTTCATCCTCGCTGCACATCGGCTGTCGGCCGGCAGCGGAGAGATCCAAAAAGGACAACCGACGATGGCCAAGTGCCACATGCGCGCGGGAATCGAAGAAGACGCCGGCATCGTCCGGACCGCGGTGGATCAACGTGTCCCGCATCCGGACGAATTTGGCCGGATCCACCGGCACATCGAAGTTCCACTGTCCAATAATGCCACACATGTGATTACCACCTGTTCATGCTGTCAGAGCGGCAAGCCGCGTGCCCTTGGGCGGGCCCCACTGGCTTGCCAGCAACCATTGCGTCAAGCGAGCCCCGCGGCGATTCCGTGACGTCGCCCCGTATACCCGTCGGCCGTCCGATCTTTATCGCTGCCCGCGAACGATGTGGTACTTTCCCATCGCGGGTGATTCGAGCCGCTGCTCGTATCCGTCGGGCCACCGCACCACGATTGACTTGATCTCCTGGGACTGTCCCAATCCAAAATGGGCGATGTTGGATTCCTGGCCGTACAGGGCATCGCCGGCCAGGAGCCACTCCCGCTGCGTCGCCAGGTCGGTCTCAACCGTCACCGTCGCTCCAACGGGCGACCGACCGTCCCGTCCCGCGACCACGTTGACACCGACCCAGCCGTGATCCGTGACCAGTTGGTTCAGATAGACACGCAGTGTGGCATGCGTGCGAACCTCTTCGTCGGTCTCGCAGTTCACCTGCGACACCAGCAGGTCGGGCCGTCCGTCGCCGTCAAAGTCTTCGGTGATCGCGGCTCGCGAATCGTAGACAAACGCCGCGTCGAACAGCAAACCGACGTTGAGAAACTCGCCGCCCTCGCGATTCATGAGCAGCGCGTTATGCTCGTACCCATTCCAGGATTCCTGCCCATCCCACACCGGCTTCATCATGGTGTTGAGCAGTGTGTTCTTTACCGGACCGGTCGAATCCATGTAGGTCCAGTGCGTCCAGTATTTCGTACAGAAGTCGCGACAAGATTTGCCACTTTGAAAGCCGTTGGCCACGTACACGTCCCGGTCCCCGTCCAAATCGAAATCGAGGTCGCTGGCTCCCCACGCCCAACCAGTTCGTGCAACCGTCGACGCGGTCGTCGGATCTTCGCGGAACCGGCTGCCGTCCCGAAAATACATGCGATTCCCATAGCCCATTGCCTGCCGGACCTCGCGATCCTCCGGCCGGTGGTCACGAGCCAATCCTAGTTTTTCGAGCCGCCTCGCCGTGGTTGAAGACATGCCCGTTCCATAGATGTCGAGTTGGCGATCTCCGTTAAAGTCGGCGAGCGCCAAGCCCATGCCGAAGAACCTGGATTCATCGACGAGTTCCGCGGTCGCGTCGTGGAAATTGCCGCGTCCGTCATTCTCAAAGAGATCCAATCCGCCGAAGTCCGACATGCTCACCAGATCCATATCGCCGTCTTCGTCCCAATCGACGAAAACCGTCAGGTACGTCCAGCGACCGCGTTTGGGAGCCAGTCCGGCCTGTTCGGTAACATCGCGAAAGTTGCCGGCCCCGTCGTTCTCCAGCAGATACGCGGGAGAATTATTTCGAGCGTCGTAATAAGGCTCCGGCATCTGATCCGACTTAAACAAATGCCCGCGCTGCGTAATCCACACATCAAGATCTCCGTCCCCATCAACGTCGCCGCTGGAAGCCGTCAGGGCCGACTTGGCAACAACATCGGCACAGATCCGGGGAGTCGGCTCGAACCTGTTGGCCGAAGTACCTCGAAAGAGCACAGGGCGACCATCGGCGTTAACGCTCAACAGGTCCGCTTGACCGTCCCCATCATAATCGGCAATCTGAGCACACGAGATGAGGCTTGGTTTGACAGGGAATAGCTTCTCACGCTCGAATTCGCCCCCACCCTTGTTGACGTAGAGCGCATTCATCATCGGCAAAACAATGTCCGCCAGACTGTCGGAATTCAGGTCGTAACACAGGATGGGACGCAGTGTCGCATGGTCTGCCGTCAGAACGTGCTTGAAGAATCCGTCCGCCGGTCGCTGAAGGATTTTCAGGTCCGTCACCTGGACCTCGTCGATTTGCTGGGTTGCCTCCGCCGCGGACCAGAGAATTTCGAGGTTGCCCGTCACGCGAAACCGCGCTTCCGGCGACTGAGCATGAATCGCGAATGAAATTGTCGATTCGGCCGGTCCCTCCCCAGCGGGCACGAAACGACTGTGGTGCCACTCGGTATCGATCACCTTAATACCCAACGCTCGCACCATATCCAGTTGCTCGCGCAAGGCCTGCTGAGTGAGCGACCGCGTTGCAGTGTTGTCCCACGACTGCTCCGTGATTTGCCACTCGATTCGGCGTTCCTCTCCCGCGGTGCCGATGTGGAGCACGTTGAACGGCAGCGACGACAACGTGCTCAACTTGTCCGCGGAATTACGAACGCGGTCCCAGAAGTCGACGAAAACGGTTTCGAATTGCTGGGCCAACACTTCGGACTTCCAAACGGTGTCGTCCAGTTCGCGTTGTGTGGCCAGCGCCACTTCGACCCGCGATTCAACGCCATCGCGCGATACCGCAACCATGGTTGGGTCGGCCACCTGTGGGCCGTCGCTTGCACTGCCTTCTGTGGCGGCGTCAAACTCGCGCGGTTCGCTTACCTCCGCCATCGCCTTCGCTTCGGACCGATCTTGTGCAAGCGGAGGTTGCGGCGACTGCGACGAACAGCCGGCCGTCAGCGCCAGGCAGAGAACAGCCAATCCAAGCAAGGGCCGCGATACGCGGTTCGCGCTCATGGTGCGCATCATCGTGAAAACTCCAAGGGTGTGAAACTCTTAGTCAAGGTGGCCTACTGAGGACGCGACGAGACTGGTCGCGGATAAGCGAGTCGGCACGTAGGGGGCCGCACCCACTTTGGGAAACGTTGTTGGGTCGAGTCCCTTTTCAAGAAAGAACGAACTGTTGATGTGGCGGACATCGACGAACTCTGTCGGCTCGCCGCAGGTGGAGCAGTTCACAGCCGCTTCGGCCGACGCGGGAATCGAAATCAGCGACACCGCGACGCGATCGCACGCTGACAGGTTGGGTGGCGAGCGGTGCAGTAACGCGGAATCAAACACGATCGCCTCGCCCGCACGCAGTTCGATGCAGCGAAACCCATCAAAGGGCAAATCCAGGATGTCGTCACACGGCGATGGAATGCCTGGACCACGAACCGTGCGATTTGATTGGCTCCCTGGTAACACAAACAGGGCGCCATTTTCTTCGTTCACATCGACGAGCGGTATCCAAACATTGAGGGTCACAAACCGCCGCTCGTCCGCAAAACTCCAATCCTGATGGACCGTAAAGCCGCTCTCCGCCATGGAACGTTTCAAGACATACTGGCCATAGAGCGGTGCATAGTTATTTAAGAGCGGAGCGGTCCGGGCACCGACCAAATCGCAGACCAACTCGTGGGCCTGCCGCTTGGACGCGACATTGTTCGAGAAAAAACCAAAGGCGAACGGTGCCGTCGGCTTGTCGGGGAGGGTATCCCAGCCATCCTGAAGCATCGCGACTTCGGAAGCATCCAGCAAAGGTTGAGTGAAGTAGCCCGTCCGAAGAAACTGCTCGTTGGCCGCGCTGTCGCGGAATACTGCGTACATGCTTTCACACCAAAGGAAACATCGGTCTTAGCCTTACCACGCGGTTCGAAGATTGTCGCGCACAACCACAACGTCTCCAGCGAGTTTGACCAGGCACCATGGGAAGAGACAGAGGTAAATCGAGAGGATTGGCAGCGCAACCGGGTACGTCCAACAAATGATGACGAGGACCGTCAGGGCGAACCATTCCTCGTAGAAGTCGTTGAGGAAATACAGAAACTTGAACCACGATTGGCGAGCCGGCAGGAAGGGCAATTTCCAGACGCTAAACTTCAGGCAAGTGAAGGTGAGGAACATCAGGAAGCCGAGGTACACCGGCGCGCGGTGTCGGGCGAGCAAGGCGAGCACGAATGAGAATGCCAATAATTCAATCGGCAGGATGACAGCCGAGATC
>JAUIHJ010000416.1 GCA_030432015.1 bacterium | reverse complement strand
TTTCTACGGCCACGATTCGTTTCGCTACGTGGTGGACGACAACATGTCGGCGAGCGTCGCGGTCGATGTCGTTCGCCGCGTTCGAGATGACCAATTTCGGGTTGCTCCCGACGCGACCGACGTCGAACTCAATGTCACCGGCAACGACCTCTTCGGTGCTGACTACCGGGGGCCTGGCCTGGTTACCTCAGTTCAGGCAAGCAAGCGGGGAGGCAGTGTAACCATTGGAGCGGATCACCAGACGATCCACTATTCGCCCCCAGCGGGATTTGTTGGTGAAGACCATTTTCGCTACGTCGTCGACGGCCAGTTGAAAGCGGAGGTCGGAGTCTTTGTAAGCCCTTCCAAAGATGATCTGCTCGGCCGGCAGGATGAAGCCGTGTTCTGGGATACGCTGATGGCGGAGGCGATTGAAAACTACGCGTCTCTGTTTGGCCAACCGACCTATGAACCTTACTATTTCGGCGCGGAATCGGACGGCGTGATCTTCGCCCAGCGACAAACGGACGGGACGAATTTCACCTATAGTTCTGCGGAGCTAGGCGACACGATTTATTCGGAAACCAATGTCCAGGTCGCGGGCGTCGACGAAGCGGACTTGATCGAAACCGACGGCGAAAAACTCTACGTCTTGCGCGACAACGAGCTGTTGATTACGCAAGCGTGGCCGGCGGATGAACTCGATGTCCTGGCGCGGATGACGATCGAAGGCCGGCCAGTGGGCATGTACTGGGAAGGCGAGCGACTGGCGGTCATCTCGGTCGCGTATCCGCCGCCGCGTTATTACGACGACCAGATCCACTTGATCGATACACCGGACGTCGCGCTCTGGTTGCCGCCGAACGATTTCGTCGCTGGCAACCGTTACGGCCATTCGATTCTTCCCTGGCCATCGCCCTCCAGCGAAACAATCGTGACCGTGATTGACATCTCGGATGCAGCCGCTCCTGCGACGGTGCATACAACGCATCTGGACGGCAACTATGTCGAGTCACGGCGGATCGACGACTCGGTCTTCCTCGTGCTGCGAAACACTCCGGTTCGTTTGCCGGCGCCGGCGCGCCTGTATGAGATCGTGACTGACGACGGCACGGTGCTACGCGTACGGGACGGAGAACGAACGAATGAACTCGGCGAGTTGCTGGAGAACGCGCGCAGTTACACCTATCGGTACGAGACCAGTGAGGAGTACATCACCCGGATGACGCCGCTGCTGTCCGAAATGCTCCCCAATTTTGAAAGCTTCGGCCCCGACGGTCGTCTCGTCCGCGCCGGGCTCATCGTCGCGCCGGAGGATTTCTACGCGCCACTCGACGCAGCCAACCGGAGTGTGATCACGGTGGCCTCGCTGAACATGGCCCTCAGCGAACCCGGCATCACGGGATCGACAGCGGTCATGACCTCGGGCAGCGACGACATTTACGCATCCAGTCAAAGTCTCTATGTGATGGATCGTGCGTACAGCAGCGAAGACGGTGACATCACCAAGATATTGAAGTTCGACTGGAACGGAACCTCCGGGGCGATCGACTTTGTTTCGCGGGGACAGGTTGCCGGATATACGCTCGATCAATTCTCGTTGGATGAGCATGACGGCCACTTTCGCATTGCGACCACGATCTCCAACCTGCATGCCGGCAACAAATCGGGGAACGCAGAGAACGCCGTCTGGGTCCTCAGCGACAATGGCGGGCTGATGCAGATCGTGGGCGACCTGCAAAACGTGGGTTTGACCGAGCAGATCAAGTCGGTGCGATTTATGGGCGACCGGGCGTTTGTCACGACCTTCCGCGAGATCGACCCGCTCTTTGCCCTCGACCTGAGCGATCACACGAATCCCACGCGTGTGGGCTACGTAACGCTGCCCGGCTACAACAGCTACATGCAGCCGATCGATGCCGATCACCTGTTAACCATCGGCCATAACGGTATCACGCCGGGCATCGGATCGACCCAAGTGATCCTGTTCGACATCAGTGAACTGACGCGTCCCCGGATCGTCGGGCGGCACAGCTTCTTTCTCGACTCGACATCGATTGCCGAGCAAGACCATCACGCGTTCGGCTGGTTTGCCGCACACCAAGTGCTGTCGATTCCGTTGGTCAATACCATCAAAGAGCGCGTCGACACCGACGACGATGGTTATCAAGAAACCTGGCAGCGCCACCGCGAAGACCAGTTGGCCTTGTTGGAAATCAACACAGAGGCCACGCCCGCAACCCGCGATGGCGTGACCTTGCGTGGTACGATCGAAAATGAATCCGCCGTGCTACGGAGCGCTTTCATCAATGACATTGTCTACTCGATTGCGCACGACGCCGTCACAGCAGCCGACATCAACAATCCGCTGAACGTGATTGCAACCGTCGATATTCGACCGGCCGATCCCACCGGCCCGGTGATTGACCCCGCCGACGCGCGGCAGCGTGATCCGACGCCGATTCAACGGCGCAACAACCGCGTCCGCGAGATGATTGCGAACGCACAACGCGCGGCCAGCCATCACGTTGGAGCAGCGGTTACGCCTCCCGTGCTCTTGACGCTGGAGAGCCCGGCTGCCACCGGCGACGCCAAATTCGTCTTCAACGCCGCTGGCCAAACGCTATTGGTCAACGTGGATGCAACTGAATCCGCATCGGTCGTCTCGGCCGATTTTCAATTTGAGGCCCCCACAATGCGGCGGCATCAGAACCCGGTGAATCGACGCGACGTCAACAATGACGGACTGGTGACAGCGTTTGATGTGCTGCGGATTGCCAACGAGATCAACAGGAACGGCCCGCACGCGTTGAGCCAAGGCCATCTCGTGCGTCAGATCACGACGGTCATCGAGCCACCCGCGATCTATCTGGATACGAACGGAGATGGTTTCGTCAGTGCTATGGATGCCTTGCTCGCCGTGAATTGGATCAACGCCCAGCGCGACCAGGGCGGCACGGCAAACCGACCGCAGCTTTCGCCTACCGGTGGCGAAGGAGAAGGCGGGCCGATCGCAGAGTCGTATCAACATGCCGTTGATACGGTTCTGGCACAGGAACACACCGACCTGCTCTTCCCCGCGGCGCCGGCACTCCAGCGACCGCAAGACGCCGGGGCGTTGAGGGACCAGTCATTGAGAATCCGGTCGCTGAGAGATGTGCCATTTGCGTCCGACCGCGACTCCAACACTCCGATCGATTCTGAAAATCCACTGGACGATGATTTCTTCGCGTCGCTTCCATAGCGACGGTCGCAGCTGCGCTCGCCAGATTACACAAAGCCGAAATCTGGCGATGGCAGCTACGGACCGCTCGGACGCTTTCCTTTTGTTCCACGGTCCTGTGCCGCTGCGGAAGCCCTAAATGACCGAGTGCAATTCGGCGACAATCCGGGACCGGCTCGTTTTTCGCCGCCCATTCGATTCAACTGCGGAACAACGGCCTGTCGGCGAAAAAGGTGCCTGTCCCGCTGGCGGGGTGTGCGCTGCTGAATCGCGCTCGGCCATTTAGTTTCGGTTTCCTAATAAGCCGGACCGCATCAGGAAATAAAGCAAGGTCAGCAGGGTCGAAATCACCGCCGCCACGTACGTCAGGGCCGCCGCATTCAGCACGCGGTCCATCCCGACGCGTTCTTCCTGGTCGACAATGCCGGCCTCCACCACGAGCCGCTTGGCACGCGCGGTGGCATCAAATTCTACAGGTAGGGTCACAATCTGAAACAACAGGACCATCGAGAACAGCACGGCACCGATCCCGACGACAGCCTGCGCCTGAAACATCAGTCCGCCAATCATCACCATGTAGCCGATGCCCGAGCCAATTCCCGCAGCGGGAACCAGGGCGGACCGCGCCCAAAGTGGCGCGTAGTTGCGTGCATGCTGGATCGCGTGTCCCGCCTCATGGCACGCCACACCCACAGCCGCAATCGAGTTGCTCGAAAACACGGCTTCCGACAGGGCCAGCTGTTTGGACGTCGGATTGTAGTGATCGCTCAAGTAGCCGCGGGTCGGGACGATGTTGACGTCATGGATTCCGGCCCGATCCAACAGGACTTGGGCAGCCTGGGCCCCCGTCATGCCGCGCCGCGTCCCAACCTTCGAATAGCGATTAAACGCCGCCTTCACACGCCAGCTCGCCAGGCCGGAAATCAACATCCCAGGTATCAACACCATCAAGATGTAGTTCATATCAAAGTACATGCCTCAACTCCTTTTCCATCGTAAACGTTGCCAGTCTGCCAGAATGGTTACCAGAAAGGCTATCCTGAACAAGATAGCAACCGCTGTGCCAAATCGACAGACCAAGCACCCATATCGATGAAATGAAAGCACTGACCGCGGCCCAGGGTGCAATATGGCCGTTCGCGGTCCACGCAGCGCATAAAAAACTCGACCGTTCCAAGCCACACATGGTGCAGCCGAGAGGTCGAGTAATACGGCAGAGTTGCCGCTGCCGGTTGGTCCTGGCACCTCGCTGATCCTGTCAGCAGTCCAGCGACCGCCCCGCTTTGCGTCACCGGAGTGCCCCGGTGGGCACCCCGGCGACTCCAGCGGACGCCGTGCTAAGGTTGGACGATGACAAACCGCGAGCCGGAACTTGTCCGAACCAGCAGCAGGATGCCGTCGTTCATTTCACCGGCGTTAACCGCCTCGACGAGCTCATCCACCGATGACACGTCGCGGCGATTGACCTGCTTCACCACCATCCCGCTCGCCAACCCCGCACGATCGGCCGGGCTGCCGTTCTTCACCGACGTGATTACGACGCCTTCGGTGCCAGCCATCCCTAACTGCTCGGCGACCGACGGATCCAGTCGACTCACTTCGATGCCCAATTCTTCGAGCCGGCGGCTCTCACTGCGAGGGTGGTCAGCCGGCGACCGGCGGGCCACACCAAATTCGCTGGGCAACGCCTCCGGCTTGAACTCGAGCCGCTTCAGCTTGCCGTTGCGCAGAACCTGCAGCGGATGCGGGCGACCGATTTCGGAACGCTCGACAACCAGTTGCAACTCCTGAGGACTGGTCACCGGGATCCCGGCATACTCGACAATCACATCACCCGACTTTAAGCCGGCCTTCGCTGCGGGCGTGTCCGGATAGACATCCGTCACGGCCACACCTTGTCGTGGCTTCACGTTTAACTGTGCTGCCAGGGTCGCGTCGATCGGTTGAATACCGACACCCAGGTAAGCTCGCTGAACGGTTCCACCATGGGCCAGTTGTTGGCCAACCCACTTCGCCAGATTGATCGGCACGGCGAACCCAACTCCATCGTTCCCGCCGCCGCGCGACGAGATCGCCGTGTTAATGCCAACCAGTTCACCATCCAAGTTGACCAGCGGACCACCGCTATTGCCTGGATTAATGGCAGCATCCGTCTGCAGGAAATTCTCCCGAGCCGTGATGCCGATACCGCGATGCTTGGCACTGATGATGCCGGCGGTGACGGTGCTCTCCAGCCCAAACGGCTGACCCAAGGCCAGAACCCAGTCGCCGATGGATATCGTGTCACTGTCGCCCAGCTTGGCAGCCACCAGATCCGTGGCATCGATCTTGACAACCGCGATGTCGGTCTTCGGATCGGTCGCAACTTCGGTCGCCTTGAATTCGCGACCGTCGTGGAGCCGCACCGTAACTTCGCCGTCGCCCGCGACCACATGGTTGTTGGTCAGGATGATGCCGGACGAATCAATGATGACGCCGGACCCCATGCCTGATTGTCGAGGTCGCTGTCGCTGGGGAGTCATGGGACGCTGCGGAAAATTCCGTTCGTTGAAGTAATCCTCGAACGGCGTCCCTTCAAATGGGTTCCGGCCTCCAAACGGCGAACCCTGCGCCATCTCGTCGACTTCCGGCGATGCCACGGGAGCAACATTTTCGATTGCCACCACCGATGGCAGGACGGCCTCCGAGGCAACGCGAAAAGCGATCGACAGGTCCTTGGCGGAGGAGACCGCGCGGCGTGCCTCGGCTGGGGAAATGGCGGGAGCCGTCTTTGTGGTGAGTACGACCGCCTGCGCCCGGCGATTTGCCGCGGCGTCGCCAAACGCATAGGCGCCGATCACGCCAGCCGCTACGACGGACAACGCCATGGCTCCCAGAAAACTCGTGCGGTGCTTCTGTAGGGTACGTTGCATGGTGAAACTCCTTATTCTGCGCTCTTGTTCTGTTTCTGATGTTGTCATGCCAAACGATGCTGCGAAGATGACGAGGCAAGTTGCTCGCACGCAGCCGGTCCAGTGGAATTGCAGCTGGTGTGCCAATGATCAAGAAACCGACAAACGCGACTCGATCCTCATGCTGAATTGGCCTCCCACACCCAGCAACGTTGCTGCCAGAAAGTACGCGCGACATCGTTTACCGGGCAGGACGTCCAGCCTTTGTTAACCAGAGACCCGAGGCCATTTTTGTGCGACGCGGGCCACCGACAGGTTGCCGAAATACGAACCGCGTCCCGCCCTGGCCGCGAGTACCAGCGGACAGGCACACAATTCGCAGGGCCTTGGTGCCAGCCGCAGATTCCTGCAGAAATCACCGCCCTGCGACGCGGTTGGAATTGTGGCAAAATGCCCCAGCGCAGCAGATCGCCCCAATCACGATTAGGTAAGAGTTACAAATGAGACTTGCCGCCAAACTCATGCTGGCTTTCTTAGTCGTCGTCATGATTCAGACTTCGATTGCGAGCTACGTCAGCGTGCGTCGCACGTTCCAACAGTTTGAACAGCAGCAGCGCGAGCGTAACGAGCAGGTCGCACATGACTTCAATCCAAAGTTGCTGGCAGGCTGGCAGGAACAGGGCCTGAATGGTCTCTTCGGTGCGATCGAAGAGATCGAAGCATCGAGGCCGCTTCAAGACGGTGACGGGGTAAGCTGGGTCTGGTTTGAAGAGCATCGGCTCGATGACGGCAGTTCGTCATTCCGGATCGTTGAACGGCGACTGGTCGACACAGGCCGGATCATCACCGCGCCCGACCGCACGACGTCGCGGCTGCTACAAACCTATCATCCGATCGACCTGCACGATGCCCCGCGTGGCGGGCTGGAATTCACTGCGTCCATGGATCGCATCGACCAGCAGACGCGGCAGACCATTCTCACCTCGCTGGCCTCGATTGGCGCCATGAGCTTCCTGGCTGTGGGACTCGTGTGGGTTGCGGGGATCCGCTGGATCGCGCGACCGCTCGACCGACTGATCGAGAAAACCAAACGGATCGGCGTGGGAGACTTTTCCGCACCGCTGCCCGTGCGCGGCAACGACGAATTGAGCCAACTGGCCGCAGCGTTGAACGACATGTCGACGCGTTTATCCAGTCAGCAGCAGCGAATCCTGGCGGAAACATCGCAGCGGATCCAGACGGTCGCCCAATTGCGGCACGCGGATCGCCTCAAGACGGTCGGACGCCTGACGGCGGGCATCGCTCACGAACTGGGGACACCGCTGAACGTGGTTTCGGGGCGGGCCGGACTGATTGCGTCGGGCCAACTATCCGCCGAAGAGGTGACTGCCAGTGCTCAGACCATCATGTCAGAGTCCGACCGCATCGCGAACATCATTCGACAACTAC
>JAUIHJ010000415.1 GCA_030432015.1 bacterium | reverse complement strand
GGGCAACTGCCGGCCCAGGACCGCTTCCAGCTGATTCGGCAAGGCAAGTTCAAACGGATAGGGAAACCCGGCCACCGTTGAACCGCCGATGACAACAATCCGGTATGTTCCGTCCGGCTTGGGCATCTGAAACGGACGTGGGTCCGGCCCCCACAGATCTTCGACACCATAGTAGGCGCGGTCCGCGGCCGGGTTGAGTTGAAATACCGTGGGTGACGCTGCGGTCGGAACCGGCACGATCAACCGCGTTTCGTGACCGACACCACCGAGGCGAAGCGTCAATTCGAGGATCACGAAGGGGAGCAGCGCGAGAGCGATCGCCATGATGCGAAACAGCCACCTGCGGCGTCGCGACAGGGGGCGTCGATTCGCAGGCCGATCGGCCCCCCGTTCGGAGCTCGGCTCGTGTGATGGTGGGAGTGACGCCATTGGAGCCCGGGACGCCTTTCAAGGGGACAAAAACTTCAGTCGCAACGTCACCCGCCGCGCGTCCAGAGTCGCTCCCGGCCCTCAATCGCCAGGTACGACTTTCCGACAACCACATCTCGCCAGGAATCGATATGACCAGACGGCCAAATCACGTCCAGTTGATCAATCCGTGCGGCGTCTCCACAACCGATGTGAATTTTGGGGTCGTTCGCTGCAAAGTACCCGCCGCCGCGCGTCGCGTAGAAATGTAACGTACGTTCACCAATTCGGGCACGAATCAGGGCGCCGACAGCGTCTCGATTCGAACTCGCGCCCAGGCACTGCAGCATGATCCGGTTGCCAACAACGGATCGGTTTTCCAACAAGGAAGTGCTTCCTTCTTGATAGGTTACCGCCAGATCCATCACCAAGTCGCGATTCCAATCTAGTCGAGCGACACTACGTCCCATCCGCGGCGTGCGAAAATAGGCACCGGCCTCCTGAGACACCTCGGCGAAACGACCAGTCCCCTGATTGTAGTACAACTGCGGTCGTTGCGGGATCTCATGCAACTGCCCATTGGCAACGAACAGATCGAGAAACCCATCGCAATCGACGTCCAGGAACTGACAGCCGAAGCCCATGCGATCGCGACTTGACTGGGCCAGCCCCGCACGCTCGGTCGCATCGATGAACTGGCCGTCACCGATGGCCTGATAGAGTGTATTGGTTTCGCCGAGAAAGTTCGTGACGAATAGATCGAAGCGTCCGTCGCCATTGACGTCTCCGATCGCGACGCCCATACAGGCTTCGGTCAGCCCCTGTCCATTGACGGCAACACCTGACGCAACTCCAACTTCGTGAAAGCGGGGGCCATGCAAAGCCGTCGATGGTCGAAAGAGGAAATTGGCCGTCGTATCGTTGCCTACAAAAATGGACTCCCGCCCCTGGCCTTCAAAGTCGACAATCGCCACACCCAGGCCTTTGCCGTCATTGGCATTCAGCCCAAATTCGGCGGTTCGGTCGGCGAAGCTCCCGTCGCCAAGATTTTCCCACAAGATATCTTGCACGCTCGCCATCGCGAAGGGACGACACGACGTGTAAGCGCCCCGAAACTTGCATGGCTTTAACTTGGGAAACTCGGCATCAAGGTACTGCACGACATAAAGATCAAGATCACCGTCTCGATCCAGATCACTAAACGAGGCACTCGTATTCCAATGGGAACTTTGAATCCCCGTGGTCTGCCCCACGTCCTCGAACGTGCCGTCACCCTGATTCCGAAACACCAGAAACGCGCCGTAATTGCATACCACCAGATCGGCAAAGCCATCATTGTCATAATCGCCAACGGCGCAGCCCTGGCCGAAGGCTCCGTTAACGAGGTGGGCCGTTGCCGTGACGTCCCGCACCACTTCACCCTCGATGTTTTGGAACAACCGATCAATACCTCGGTCTGCGCTTGCGACGACCGGCAGCGGCCCACCCTGCGTCAGATAGAGATCGTCCCAACCATCGCCATCAAAATCGAGGACCGCGACGCCGCCCCCCAGCGTCTCCATCAGCCAGCGAAAGGGCGACTTTCCCGTGTCGTATTGGAAGGTCAATTGGATCTTCCCGGCCACGTCCTGAAACCGCAGATCCTGGTTGATCAAGCGACTTCCATCCTCCGCGCGCTGCCGATCAACCAGGTGAATGCCCCGCACTTCGAGCCCACGAGGCGATCCGCGACGAGGCTGCGGTTTCGCGAGATTATCAATCGCCACCATCGTCAAGGGTGGGTGGGTGCACTTCGAACGGGCGCCTTTGCCACCACGTCCTGACTTCGTGAGTATCGCGGCCTCACGGTCGAATCCGAGCTGCCGAAATGCCTCGATGGCCGACTGCATCGTAACCGCGGCAGGTTCAGCCGTTTGATATGCCGGGTTGGAAGCCTCTAACAGAAGGCGAAGTTTGCCCATCAATTCCTTAAGTTGGCTGGAATGTTGTAAGAGCGCGGCGGCATCCGCGTCGTCGCCTTGGGCGAGCCGTATTCGGGCCATTGCGTAACTCGGCGTGGGATCATAGGGGTCGAGTCGCGTCGCGTTTTCAAGCGCCACCAGCGCCGCTTCGGCATCCCCAGCTTCCGTCCAGACCTTGGCCTGTGCCAACCAGGTTCGGCTTTCTCCGCAGGCAGCAACGGGGAGCCCGGCAACGATCGGCAACGCCTGCTCGAACCGGCCAGCATCGATATGCTGCTCGGCACGCGCCAGCTGAATTCGCCAATCGACTGAGGCCTCCGACCTCGCGTCGGCCAGCAGGTCAGTCGCCGCCTCGTTGCGACCGCGGGCGGCATAGTTGCGCGCCAGTGCCGCACGCACCGCGGCGTTGGCAGGGTCCCTTCGCAGACATTGCTCCAGCCAGGTCACGTGGCCATCGTCATCCCATGAAGCGCGTTGCGCTACGCAACGCATGAGAAGGTCGCTCACGGATAACTGACCCAAGCTGTCCAGCGCGACGCTTTGCTCGCACATCTTGCGATGTTCCAGCAGGACAAAGTAATAACGCAACAACAACTTTCTCGGCTCGACCGCGGTGGGATCAAGTCGAATGGCTTCCCGCGCCAACGCCTCGGTCGCTTGCCCATGCCCCAGATGCATGGCCAACTGTGCGGCACGTTTGCGGGCAGCGCAGGCATGGGCCCGTGCGGATTCCGGCACGCGTTTGTACCAATCGATCGCTTGCCGCGGATTGCCTAAGCGAATCTCGACTTCGGCCAACAGCTCGATCACCCCGCTGTGAGAATCGTCTTCGGCGTGCAACCGCAACAGTTCAAGCCTCGCGCCGGCAAGGTCCCCAGCCTGCATGCTCCGCTGGCATTTCGCCAATCGCTTCTCAAACTGATTGCCTTCAGCCCACAACACATACAGCACACAGATGGCAATGGCGCAACCAACCATCACGCCGAACAGACCAAGCGAACGCAAGAAGGATGAATTCATGAGTGGTTCCTCATGTCCTGCCTGACATGCGACGCGTCTACAATCGGCAGCCTCTTACGTCGTTGTCGCGATGACCTGCCGATTGCTGTCGCCGGGTTTTAGCTTCCAAATGTAAGCATCCACGATGAAATGATGAATGTTAACTACAGCGATCACCAATAGCACGCTCTCGGCGGGGCCGAAACCGAGCAGGATATAGGCTTGAGGCCAACAATTAAACAAGCCATAGCCGAGCAGCAGGCTCGCTCCGTAAAACCACAACACATGGTATCGCGTACCATGGCGATTGTCCGCGCGCGCCCGCTGTTCTCGGACATGAAAGATTGTGGCGATGCATAAATACTGCAAACCGTGAAATATCGTCCCCCACACAAAGCCGTCATAATGGGTAAACACAATGAACCACATTCCGTTGGTGATCACCACCAACAGGCTGATCAAGGGCATCGTGCCCGCCTTGCTCCGCCAGACGCTCAGGAATAAGACTACCGGCAACAGCAGAGCGAGCAAACCCAGCAACATGACTAGTGCCTGCAGCGGAAGCGACCAGGGGGGAACGGTAACCGCCGTGGGATTAGGCATGAGCCACCACAGAAAGTGCTTGTCGGCCGATTGCAATAGAACGCGAATGAAGGGGATGATCGCGATCCACCACAGCATCCGCTTGTGCGCCGACTCCAGTTGGCAGCCAGAACGATAGCTGTACATCACGGCCAATCCGTACGCTTGCGCCGCATAGTGAAACGGCGACCAACTCAAGTAGATCGCTTGCAGCACCGGTCCAGTTCGGTCGGCAAACAGAAACGACACGCTGAGGATCGCGATGGTCAAGAGCGGCAGGGCCATCGTCAGCATCGGCAAGGCTTCGCGAGCGCCCGGCTTAGTGTAGAGGCGAACCGTCGACGCGGCGAAATGAGCACTATTGCTGAGCAGAATAAACCATGGCAACAGCTCGAGAGAGACCAACGTTTGCTCGCCGGAATACGCGAACGCAATCGGAATCACCAGTAACGACAGGCCGCCACCGATTAGCATGTAATCGAACAGGGGATGCACAAACGTCCGTCCGACAAGGCGTTTCGCGAGTGATTCGGACTGCGAGGATGATTCGGGCATGGGCTTCAAGATCCTGCCAGTGAAGACTGCAAGCCGGCACGGGCAGTGGCTGAAGTCGGTTCAATATCCAGTGCGCGGCGGTACGCAGCAGCGGCCTGCTGGTGATAACCAAGCTGGCGCAGCGCTGCGCCAAGATGACAGAAGGGCTCGGAGGAATCCGGCACGAGCCACACGGCGAATCTCGCCTGGGCATAGGCATCAGCAGGCCGTCCCTGCTCCAGTAAAGCCAGCGCCAAGTCGGTCCGGACCCGGCCGTCTTCAGGATTCAATCGCGCCAGTGCCAACAGCGCCCACAGTTCGTCGTCGCTATTGTTGGCCGCACGCGCATTCTCGAGCAGGCGGTTCACGGCCTGCTCGTTGTCAAAATCGATCTTCGCGGCAATGCGAACTTCGGGCAGCGTCGTGGCACTGCCCCGGGCCTGAACCAGCGCATCCAGCTCAGTGGTGTACTCGACAGCAACGGGTGGCAACCAATGGCCGGACTGCATTGATCGCACCACACCGGCGACCATGGAAATGAGAAACAGGCTGCCGCCGAGCCACAGCAGGATCGCCCCGCCGGAAAATGGCGCAGCCGTGACCTTGGGCGGATCTACCGGCAAACCCCGTCGCATACATGCTGTCTCGTGCTGGAGTACCTTGCTTGCCCGCAGTGGGCAAGCGAATCGAACGTCAATTGTACAGGACGCGCCGGAGTCCGGTACCGGCGGCGAATGGATTGCCGGGCGGGATGCCGAGCGAAACAGGAATCAATACGCTTCGGTGTCGGACAGCTTGCCAGGTTTGCTCTCGCGATCTTCCGGCGAGATTGCTTTTGAGACGTGCCGACGCCACAATGCTCTCTCTCGAACGGCGCACGCACAACTTCCTTCATCTCGCTGCCGTCACCAGACGGCGGACCGCAGTGTTTCACGGTCTGGTAATCGCAGCAAAGGACGAAATGCCGAGCGTCTGTCGCACATCGTATCGGTCCGCTCAGCAGAGGAGAACGCTCGTGGCAACGTATCGCGTGGGGGTCATCGGTCACACCGGTCAAGGCAACTGGGGCCACGGCGTCGATTCCGTCTGGCTGCAATTTCCGGAATGTGAAATCGTGGGGGTGGCCGATCCGAACCAAGGTGGACTCGCGGCAGCCGTGAAACGACTGCAGGCGCCGCGCGGATTTGCAGACTACCGCGAACTGCTGGACCAGACGAAACCGGATATTGTCGCCGTCTGTCCACGCTGGTTGAATCAACACCGCGACATGGTGGTGGCAGCGGCTGAACGCGGAATGCATGTCTACATGGAAAAGCCGATGTGCCGCACACTGGAAGAGGCCGACCAGATGGCGGCCGCTTGCGAAAAGAGTGGCATCAAGCTGGCCCTCGCGCATCAAACCCGTTACAGCCCGAAATTGCACGTGGTGCGCGATATGATCCTGGACGGCAAGATCGGCAAGGTTCTGGAATTGCGCGGCCGTGGCAAGGAAGACCGTCGCGGCGGCGGTGAAGACCTGTGGGTCCTCGGCAGCCATGTGATGAACTTGATGCACCATTTCGGGGGCGAGCCGAACTGGTGTTTCGCCCAGGTTCTGCAAGACAACCAGCCGATCACCGGGCAGCAGGTGCGCGAAGGTGCCGAAGGGATTGGGCCGTTGGCAGGTGATTCGTTGGCCGCCATGTACGGAATGGACGACGGCGTCACCGCCTATTTTGCGTCCCAGCGGAACCAGGGAAACAAGGGTAATCGGTTCGGCCTCCAGATCTTCGGTTCCGAGGGAATCATCGAGATCGTGACCGGCTATCTGCCGGCAGTGAATTTCCTGCCAGATTCCAGATGGTCCCCCGGGCGTAGCGGCGCCAAGTGGATCCCCGTTTCGTCCGCCGGTCCCGGGGAACCCGAACCGCTCAAAAACGGCGGTCTGAATGCAGGCAACGTGCTGGCCGTTCATGATTTGCTGCAGGCAATTCAAGACGACCGTTTGCCTGAATGCAGCGTCTACGAAGGGCGGACCACGATCGAGATGATCGCGGGTGTTTTTGAATCGCATCGCCAGCAGGGCCCGGTCAACATTCCGCTCGAAAACCGCAAGAATCCCCTTACCACGCTGTAATCGTTGCAGGACGACGGGACGCGAGGCTGGTGCTGGATTGCCACTTCGCCGTTGCGACGAGTGACGACGAGAACGGGCAGCAACAGGCGTGCCGCTGCGAGACGGGCCGTGCTCAGCTGCCAACCACCTCCGAGCGCTGGCACTGCATGCACGCCAAAAGGCGGTCTGGCGGGATTATTGCGACCTCTCTAGAATCCGCCACCCGATTTCTCAGGGTGCTGTCTCATCATTGCGGAGTCACACGAGGTCATCATGGTGTTTGGACTCTTTCGTCGGCGCGCTTCTCGTCCGCGACGCCGCGCGCCGTTGCTGCTGTTCTTCCTGGTCGTCGGAGGGTTGGTCTGGTTTGCTCCGACCATCGCGGTCAACAGCTCGCTAAAATCGACCATACTGGGAAAGGCGACCGACGGTTTCGAGGGTGACATCTCGACCGGCTACATTTCCGCCGGTTGGCTTTCGCCAATCGTCGTGAATGATCTCGTCGCCCAGGATCCGGAGGGTAACCCGATCCTCTTGGCCAGCGCCGCCCGCACAAAGAAGTCGCTGCTGTCCCTGATCATGGACCCGAATAATGTCGGCGTGGTACGCATCGACAAGCCGAAACTGCAATTGGTGCTGACAGAGAACTCGAGCAACCTTGAGGCAGCCATCGCTCCATTGTTGAACCAGCCTGCGTCCGACACCGGGCCAATTGATCTGACCATCGAACTTGTGGACGGAACGGTCACGGCCATTGATCAGACGACGGGCAGAAAGTGGGGCGCTGCCGGAATCAACGTGACCCTGGCTTCGCATGGCCGCGAGGCCAAGTTGATCGCACACCTGGAAGCGAACGTCACCGGCGAGGATGCTCAGGCGGGATCGGTGGTCGCCGACGTCGAGGGGCAGCAGCCGTCGGGCGCCGCGCCGGCCGCCGTCGGTACGAGTCGGCCTGGCGCAGACCTGG
>JAUIHJ010000414.1 GCA_030432015.1 bacterium | reverse complement strand
CGACACCGCAGGCGGGCAACTATCTGGCGGTTCAGTTGCGCGGCACGACGAGCAATCGCGATGCCATCGGTGCCACCGTCACCATCGAGGCAGGGGGGCGCCAACGAATGCGCCAGCTAGTCGGCGGTGACGGGTATCTTGTCAGCAACCACCGGCAACTCGTCTTTGGACTCGGCGCGGCGGACGCCGTCACCCGCCTGACGGTTCGCTGGCCGTCCGGCAAAGTTCAGGAGTTTCTGGACCTCGCGCCGAACCAGGACGTTTTGGTGGTCGAGGGGCGTGATTCTGTCTATCCGCAGTCGCCGTGATTCTAGTGCTTGTAGATCTTGTGCTGGGGCCGGCCTGAGAGGATTTGTTCCTTGCCCCAGTTCGTGACCGCACGAAAGTCTTCGCTGCGAATGAAATCCTGGAATGCTTGCTCGTCGGACCATTCGCTGGTGATCAGGTACGAGGCGCTGTCGCTGACGTCCTTCCAGAGTGTTGAACTGGTGTGGCCCTCGGCAGCCTCGAGGGCGGCAATAACCCCCGCAAATTTGTCTTCGAAATCCTGTTGCTTGCCTTCAATGACGTGGTAATTCATGCCTACGGTAATCATGTCGAACGGTCTCGTTGGGGGCTCGGGGTAAAAATTTCGGGGGACCGAAGCTTGTCCGCCGGTGGTTGGAGGCGATGCTCCGCAGAACTGCCCAAAATACCACAAACGGGCCGCGAGTGTCGTTGCCGCACGGAAGAAAATCGTCGCGGTGCGACTGCTCGGTAGAGCGCCCGTACTCTCCCAGTTCTCCGGTTTGACACGTCTTATCGAATCCGGGTTGCCGCGTCTGGGCGGTTCCTGTATTTCTACCCGACCTTATCACGGTCCCGCAGTCGTTGGGACCAAAAAAACGCATTTGCCACCCCATATTACGATGTGGCGTCCTTGATCATCTCCTGCGATCCGACATTCAGCCGGAAACAACTTATGCTTAAGCTCGAATTCGGTACAACCGGTTACGGTATCTGGTTTGCGATGTTCTTGGCGGTGTTGCTGGGGACTGGCCTGGAGCCGCGACTGGCGACAGCCCAATACGACACGGGCCCCAGCCTGACGCCGTTTGGTTCCAGCGGTCCGCCAAACTCGGGCTATCCTGCGCCACAGGGTTCGGCAACGGCCGGCCCTTCGTTGGGGTATCAAGCGGAGCCCCCCCGAGGGCCTTCCTACGGGCCCCAGCTTGGTCCAGGGCTGGATGTCTCTGTGCCGGCAGCCAGTAACCGCTCGATGCTTTTCCCGGGCGACCGGGGCAAGCCGATTGTCGACGTGCGAATTGTTGGCAATAAGAACGTGACCGAAGACACGATCATGTCGTATCTGCGTACGCGCGCCGAAAGGCAATTTGATCCTGAAATCGTGCAGGCGGACAAGCGTCGGCTGCAGAAATCAGGTCTGTTTGCGGACACCAATGTCTTGACCCAGAACGTTAACGGCGGGTTGGTGGTCACATTTCAAGTCTTTGAACGTCCCACCCTGCGTTACATCAAATTCCACGGCAATCGCGGCGCGACCGATAAAGCGTTGCTGAAAGAGTGTGGACTCGAAGTCGGCGATGCGTTGCATTCCTTCTCGGTTCAGGAGGCACGTCGCAAGACGGAAGAGTTCTACCACCGCAAGGGCTACCCGCAGGCGCGCGTTACGATTCGCGAAGGGACAAACCCATCGGATCAGGGAGCCGTCTTCGCAGTGAGTGAAGGCCCGATGCAGCGGATTGTCGACGTTGAATTTGTGGGCAACACGATCGCCAGCGACGGGCGCTTGAAGACGCAGATTCAGTCGAAGCCCGATTTCATCCCTTATCTTGCGCTCTTTCGCGGCAAAGTCGACCGCAGCAAAATTGATGAAGACGTCGGCAGCCTGACGGCCTACTATCGCAACTTGGGATTCTTTCGAGCTCGGATCGCCCGGGAGTTGAATTTTGACGAGACCCAGCAGTGGCTCAAGCTGAAGTTCGTGATCGACGAAGGACCTCGCTACCAGATCCGGAATGTGTCGGTGATCGGAAACACGCGATTCGCGTCGGAGACGTTGGAGGCGCAGTTGAGGCTTGACTCGGGGGAATACTTCGACGCGGGCAAGATGAATCGTGATGTGACGACCCTGACGGACGTCTATGGTGGTCTGGGGCATGTCTTTGCCGACGTCCAGGCAGATCCGCGGTTCCTCGATGACGGCAATCAGCTCGACCTGATTTACAGCATTACCGAAGGTCAGCAATTTCGAGTGGGAAAGATCAACGTTCACGTCGCTGGCGAATACCCGCATACACGAGAAAGCGTCATCCTGGACCGCCTATCGATTCGGCCTGGCGACATTGTCGACGTGCGCGAGGTTCGCGCCAGCGAGCGTCGTCTCAAGGCATCGCAATTGTTCGAGGCGGATCCTGCCAGCGGGAAGGCTCCACGCATTGTGATTCAACCCCCGAATCTGGATGACGTCGATGAATTTGTTGCCGAGAAACGCGGATATCCGGGGGTCCGTGGACAGAGTCCCGACGGTGATACCGTTCCCGTGGTTGTGGATGTGTATGTAACGCCTCGCGGTCGCCGATAGCGCACTGTTCAGCCTCAACAAAGTGAGTGACTACCTTGAGTAGGTTCCCAACGATCACCGCCAGTTTGTTAACTGTCGCTTGCGCGACGGCGATCAGCGGATGCGCAGGTTGGAGCACCCATCCACTGGCCAGCAACCCGGCTGCGTCGCTATTTTCCGGCAGCCCAACGCTGGCTCCCGGCGCTCAGACAGTGAGTGCCGGAATGCCAGGCAGCTTGGCGCACGGGACACTTGCGTCGACATCCGCTAGCCCGGCGCATTCGGCGGGACGTCCTGTTTCACCATCGTACGCGTCGGCTGCCCCGAACGAAGTGATTCGCGGACAGAATCAAGCGGCAACCGTGGTACCGAACTCGATGGACCCCGGTGGTCAGGACCATTGGCGGCTGCCAATGCAGCCGTCCGGTCAACCGGTCACTCGCGGTCAGAACGCTTACCCGACGACGCAACTTCCCTCGCCGGACCAGAGTCTTGCTGCCCCCTATAACGGCACGTTATTCACCGAACCGGCACCGCCGTATGGGCCCGATGGCCAGGTGTTGGGCGTTGACGCATCCAACCTTCCTGAACTGGATTTCGATGTCTATGTGGATGAGGCCAGAACGGGCCGCTTCATGTTTGGCATGGGCGTCAATTCCGACCTGGGTGTGACCGGCCAGGTCGTGATTGAGGAACGCAACTTTGACTTTCTCCGACTCCCCAGAAGCTGGTCGGACATTGTGCAAGGCGGCGCCTTTCGCGGCGGCGGTCAAAATTTTCGGCTGGAAGCGATGCCCGGTACCCAGGTGCAGCGGTACCTCGCCAGCTTTACCCATCCCTACATCTATCTGCCTGGCTTTGCCGACCCATTCAGCTTGAATCTGAGCGGGTTCTTTTTTGACCGTCGATATTTTGACTGGGATGAACAGCGACTTGGTGGCCGCGTGGGGCTCGGTTATCGTTTAACGCACGACCTCTCCCTGGCGGGATCCGTACGGGCTGAAAACGTCAATATCCACGACCTGCGTGTCGCCGGTGTGCCCGAACTGGACGAAGTGGCTGGCGATAACGCTCTATACAGCGGACGTGTAACACTAACGCACGATACCCGGGACACACCCTTTGCCCCGACCGAGGGACATCTCTTCGAAGTGAGCTACGAACAGACCTTCGGGACGTTCGATTATCCGCGAGCCGAGTTCGACTATCGGCAATACTTCTTGATGCGAGAACGTCCGGACGGTTCGGGGCGACATACGCTCGGCTACGCGTTCAAGGCCGGCTTCTCCGGATCGCAAACGCCAATCTTTGAGCGGTACTTTGCGGGTGGATTCTCCACCATGCGTGGTTTCGAATTCCGCGGAGCATCTCCGGTTGACCCCTCTGGTGTGACCATCGGCGGCGACTTCCGCTTCCTGGGTTCGGTCGAATACATCTTCCCCTTGACGGCAGACGACATGATGAAGGGCGTCATCTTCTGCGACTACGGTACGGTCGAAGAAAACATTGAAATCAACAGCGCGAACTATCGTGTAGCACCCGGTGCCGGGTTGCGGATTTCCGTTCCTGCGCTCGGACCCGCGCCGTTGGCACTTGATTTTGCGTTTCCCGTCGCCAAAGCCGATACGGACCAGACGCAAGTGTTTAGCTTCTTCTTCGGTTTCGGTCGATAAGACGCGCATCCTGTCACGCACTGTGGTGCACCGCGGTGGATACCATCGATTCCGCGGTGGCTTCCCGTCGTGAAGACTTTCCAGCGAAGCACCACAAAGTAGCGCGGTCCAGTTAATATAGAGAGGTCCGACTCACCTTTCCTGGATGATTCTTCCCATGACCGCGATGCAGTTCAACTGCCCCCATTGCCGCGGACTGTTCCAGGTTGGACCTGAATCGCACGGCCAGCAAGTGGCCTGTCCGTTGTGCGGTGGAATTGTGGGGATCCCCGCGGTAGGGGTTCCGGGCGACGACGCCGTTTCGTTTGCGTCGCCGCCGGTTCCTGGTTTCCCACCGGCGAGTGAGCCACCGGCGGCCCCATCCGTGACCGGACTGCCCAGCATCAACCCGAAGAAGTCGAGCGGATCGCCATTCTTTCCGCCCGGTTATGTGCCTCCGGAGACACCGGAGGAAACACCGCACGAGATTCCTTCGATTCGCACCAAGAGAAAACGCAAGCGGCCAGCCAAAGGGGCCGCACGTGGTCGGCCATCGTTTCCCAACTCGGCACTTGAACCTCCTGCGGCAGCGCCGCCGAGTGTGGTCGTCCCGCCCGCCGCACCGGACGCGCCGCCGCCGACACCACCGGCCATCGGGCCACCGGAAACGGCTCCACCCGTGGCGGGTCCACCGGCACCAGCCGACACTGCGCCGCCTCGAACTCCACCCAGCGTCGTTTCCGTTCCGCCCAGCACTGCGCAACCGACCGTGTCGACCACGGTCCACCGCCAAGCTGATGTGCCGTCGCCGACGCGGAATCCACGGGCGGAAGCGGCGCCGGTTCCACCGCCATCGCCTCCCAGTCCAATCGCTGCGCCGGCAACTCCTCCGGCACCAAATCAAACAACGTTGGTTCCCGAACCACCAACCCCTGCTGCTCGCGTATCGCCGGATCCCGTGCCGCCAGTTCGCGACCCGCAACCAAGGCAGGTGCCGACACCTGCCTCAACGGCGCCCGATTCCTCTACGGCTCCTGCGTTGATTCAGGTGGATTCGCCGGCAGTCGGTTCGCCCCTGAACGACTCGATGGATGCCATTGCCGGCGGCGAAGAAGATGCTCAGCGGACCGATCACCGCTTGGCAGTGCCGGCGGACCCGGAAGCGGAACGGCGTGCCTTGGTCGACGCCCGAGCTCGGCGGCGTTTGATCAAGAATCTGGTCCTGGCCGGCATCTGCGTGACGCTGCTGGTCGGTACCCTCTGGGTGCTGCTGGTTGTTGGGCCGTTATAAGGCAGAGGCCAAACCCGGGGACAGCACAGCGGATTCGGCCAATTGGTGAGGGTCAGGCGTCTTCGAGTTCCTGGCCGACGGCGTAGATTTCTTCCGCGTCGAGCACCTGATCGTTCCCGGAAAACAGTTTCTTGATGGCGGCCTTATGGATCTTCATTTTCGTTCCGCCCACACCGATAGCGCCATAGCACACCACGCCGTGCCGTTCGACCGCTGCGTCCATTACGTTGGAGCCACCGATGCCGAGCGGCGGTACCGCGTTGAGGTCGATGGCAACTCGAACGTCGCGAGCACCTCGTAGCGTTTCTTCGGGAAGCAACTCAACACCTGCCGCGCCCGCCGCGATGACGACCGATGCGCCGCGTAGTGCCTCGGCTGTTTCGGCCGGCGATGCGGTGGACCAACCGGTCACCTGCGCTTCGTGATTCTGGTCTCGCAACCGCCGGCAGACAGACTCGGCTTTCTCTTTGCTGCGTGACGCCACACGCACGTTCGCACCGCCGAGCGCCAACAGTCGTGCAACTCGCTGCCCAACGGGGCCGGTTCCAGCCAAGACCAACGCTTCGGCATCCGCCAGATTGACGTGTCGCGCGGCTGCCAGGACCGCGGCCGCGGCCGTCGTATTGGCACCGCTGGCATCTAGCATTACGGAGACGCGCATCGGGCCAAAGAAGCAGTCGGTCACAGCTTGGAGCAATTTCTCGCCCGCTGCAACATCTGAGCCGCCGACAAAGATCGCCGTGTTGTGCAGATCACCGGGCCCGCGCGTGAACATTGCCCCATGCACAAGATCTCGCACTTGCTCGCGTTGGACGGACGAATACTGCAGCAGATGGTCAACTTGACAATCCACGCCAACCACGGCGTCGAACAGGCTGGCGTGTGGATCCGAGTCGAACTGCACCAGGATTCGGGGTTTGCTCATCCTCGCTTACCTCTCATAGCAAATCCAGAAACGACATCGCCCATCGTTCCTGAAACGATGGGCGATTGATCGATTTCGATATTTTCTGGCGACGGAGATCAGAACCCTTGGAACGGGTGCGGCTGATCTTTGCCTGCGATCATTTCATCGGCAGACGGCTTGCCGGCCATCGCGTTGACGATTGAGGCCTTGGTGGCTTCGTAGTTGTAGTCATAGATCTTCTTGTTGTCTTCGGCGTCCCAATGGATGAAGACACCACACACGATGACCAGATCTTCGCATTGATCCTTGGGAATCACGCCTTCGGCAACTGCATCGGCGACCGCTTTGGCGACAGCGGCCTGGGCCGGGCCAAACATCTGGACGGCTTGCTTGGCGCCTTTGATCGTGACCTTGGTGACCATGACGGTCGCTGGCTTGACGGCCAAGTTCGGTGTGATCACGGCCAGGAGGTTCGAGTGTCCTTCGCTTTGTCGTGCCAGAGCGTTGGCGAAAGCTACACCGACGGGGCCATCTTTGCTACCAATCAAAAGGTCGATATGCGCGATTTCGTTGCCATCGCCAGCGAGTGCTTCACCGATATACATCGACATGAATTTCTTCTCCGCGTAAGTGTGATAGGTTTCGTTGCTTGTCTGGTTTACAGGGGCGGACCCTAACCCGAGAATCTACCAAACCTTGCGTAGTTTGAAAACCACCCGACACACCACCGAAGGCCGTCCGGCAGCGACGAATTCAGCTGCCGCCGGAAACATGACCGACACCCTGCTGATTCTTGGCGCATCGGCGCGCGCCGCGGCCAGTTCCACGATCCGGGCTGGCCTCAACCCGTCTGCGATTGACCTGTTCGGTGACGTCGATCTTCGCCAATCCTGTCGATTGACTCGCTGCATCTCCGACTACCCAGGCGAGTTTCCGTGTGTCGCGCGTGAACTCCCACCTTCCGCGTGGATGTTCACCGGTGGCTTGGAGAACCACACGAGGATCATTGACGAACTTTCCGCCGACCGCGTGTTGTGGGGGACTCCGTCGCGCGTGATTTCCCAGGTTCGTGATCCATGGAAGCTTGCCGAGTGCCTTCGCGATGCAGGCCTCTTGTACCCGGACATCGCGCATGTCACATCGTGCGCTGGGCCACCTGCCTGGGCAACTCACGTGAATCGT
>JAUIHJ010000413.1 GCA_030432015.1 bacterium | reverse complement strand
TCGATAAAGAAATTCAACGGTCGGTCGCGCTTCGAGACTTGGCTGTACCGACTCGCAGTCAACGAGTCGCTTCAGCAACTGAGACGCATGCGACGAGGAAAGCATCAGACACTCGATTGGGAGCCGATGGACGAATCGCATCAAGGAGACGATGTCGAGCGGAAGGAGGTGTTGGATCGGGCTCTCGCACGGATCGACCCCGAATTGCGTTCGATCTTCCTACTCCGCGAAGTGGAAGGATTGTCTTACCATGATATTGCCGAGACGTTGCAGATTCCCGATGGGACCGTGGGGTCGAGGCTAAATCGGGCGAGGCGGGAATTGCGAGAACAACTTTCGGAACTTGGATTTCACTTTTAACCCACGGCAGCTGGTTCGTACGTGCCCCGAACGGATCGTTTGCCTCGAAACCAATTGCGTGAACTCATCAACATGGATTGCACAGAAGTGAAAGAACTCCTGTCGGCCTATTTCGACGATGAACTTGCGTCCGAGAAGCGGACTGCCGTATCCGAACATTTGGCGGGTTGCGATGAGTGTTCGTCTGAGCTGGCTGGATTCGAGCGACTTTCGGATATGGCTCGCGCTTTGGATACTCCGATACCTCCGCCGCAAATGTGGTCTCAACTCGAAAAACAACTCGAAGAAGAACAACTCTCGAAAAAGGTTCAACTCACGAACCGTAGCGCGAGGCTGTACTTTCCCGCGCAGCGACTAGTCGCACTTGCCGCAGGCCTGTTGGTCGCGGTCGGTGTTGGCTGGTTTGCATACTCGACGTGGATTGGACATGACGGGCACAATGGGTTCACTGCCGAGATGGGGCACTATCTGGAGGAGTTCCATCGTGATCCTGCTGCGGCTCAGCAGTTTCTGCTCGCGAAGTATGAAGGCCAAGCGGTGGATGCCCAGCAGGCGGTGAGTCTGGTCGGCTACCGACCGGCCGTGGCTGACGGGATGCCTGATGGCTACTCGGTCGACTCGACCTATGTGATGAAGATGCCTTGTTGCACCTGCGTACAATGCCTATGCACAAGGAGTGATGGAAGCACAATCGCCATCTTCGAGCATGACGATGAGGAGGCAAAGGAATGGTTTGGGGACCGACCAGAGATGTCGGCGAATTGCAATGGCAAGCAATGTATGCTCGTCGAACTGGACGACCGCATTGCCGCAAGTTGGAAGCATGACAAGCGACATTTCACCGTGGTCGGATTGCGCGACGTCGCGGAACTGACGAATCTGGTCGCTTGGTTTGACGATCGAAAGCGAATCATCACGCAATGATTCTCGGCCGCTTTTGATCGCTTCCCCCTATTCTTGACGTCACGCCCTGTCAGCGCAGTGCTGACGTTCCGGCTTTTTCCTTCGAAACCGTGAAGAAACTGGCGATCGTTGCATCTAATCTTGCAGCCGGCGTTCCATCATTCAGCCAACACCCTTTAGGCCGCACGGTGTACTGGGGTTCGCTAGAATGGCGGACGGTGTGCAGTAAGTACTCAACGTGACCTAAGTTGCGGTGCGATGGCACAATCCAGCAGTCGACAGACGCAGAGCGAGGTTCGGAATGCAAAACCCCTTTCAATCTGAATGGTGCCGCAGTTTGTACGCGAGGCATTGGGGCAAGTTGTGGATCACTCAAGCCGCCGCGCTCCTGATCATAGGGTTCGCGATCGCATCGAGTTTGAACGGAACTCCCTCGACGGTCGCGACTCAGACGGACAGCGACAGCCACGCTCAACACGCCGACGCTCCGAAGATTTGGACGTGTTCAATGCACCCTCAGATCCGACGTGATGGACCGGGGAAGTGCCCGCTGTGCGGTATGGATCTTGTGCCGGTGACTGCCTCGTCGGGTGGCATGCGGACTATTTCGATCAGTCCCACCGCGCGGAAGCTGATGAACATCGAGACCACTCCTGTCCAACGGAGATATGTGACTGCGGAAGTAAGGATGGTCGGCAAGGTCGAGTACGACGAGACGAGACTCTCGCACATCACGGCGTGGGTTTCCGGACGGCTCGATCGCCTGTACGTCGATTATGCAGGCATCGAAGTCAAAAAGGGAGACCATCTGGTCTACATCTATAGCGAAGAATTGTACGCAGCGCAGGCCGAGTTGATTGAAGCACTCAGGAACAGACGCGATCGGCCACCCACCACGACGCTCATCCAACCGCTCGACTTGGCGGAATCCGCACGTGAAAAGTTGCGACTGCTCGGCCTGACCCCCAATCAGATTCAGGAAATCGAGCAACGCGGCACTCCCAACGATCACATCACCATTTACTCGCCGATTGGCGGTATCGTCCTCGAAAAGATGCGGCAGGAAGGAGACCGTGTGCGCACGGGCGATCGCATCTACACCGTCGCCGACTTGAAACAAGTGTGGGTGAAGCTAGACGCCTACGAATCAGATCTGCAATGGCTGCGATACGGGCAGAGTGTCGAGTTCACGACCGAAGCCTATCCAGGCGAGACCTTCAACGGTCGAGTTGCGTTCATCGATCCCGTGCTGAACAAGGACACTCGGACGGTCAAGGTTCGTGTCAACGTGCCGAACGAAGAGGGACGACTCAAGCCGGAGATGTTCGTGCGGGCCATCGTGCGTTCACAAGTCGCCTCCGGCGCACGCGTGCTTGACGCGGACCTCGTCGGCAAATGGATTAGTCCCATGCACCCCGAGATCGTGAAGGACGAACCAGGCAACTGTGACATTTGCGGCATGCCGCTGGTCCGAGCCGAAACGCTCGGATTTGTCACGGCGGAACCAGACGACGCATCCAAGCCGCTTGTCATCCCGGTTTCGTCAGCGATGGTGACTGGCACGCGAGCGATCGTCTATGTCGAAGTTCCCACTGCCAAGGAGCCGACGTTCGAGGGACGCGAAGTGGTGCTCGGCCCGCGAGCCGGCGCGTACTACCTGGTGCGCAGCGGCGTGAAAGAGGGCGATTTGGTCGTTACCAACGGCAACTTCAAGCTAGATAGTGCTCTGCAAATCTCGGCTAAACCGTCGATGATGACACCGGAGGGCGGTGGTGGCGGCGGGCATGATCATGGCGGCGGCGAAAAGCCCAAGCCAGGCGAAATGGCGAGTCATCAAATGACGCTGCCTGCTCCACTCCGTACACAGCTCGATGCCGTCGTGGCTGCGTATGACGACGTAACCGCTGCCATTGAGGAAGCCGACGTCGCGAAGATCCGGGCGTCGTTTAACGGGCTGGGACAAACGCTCGCCCAGGTCGACGGAAAGTTACTCACGGGCCATGCGGAAATGCTCTGGCAAGAATTCCAGATGTTACTGCACAACGATGTGGTCGAGGGGCGCGAAGCGGCCGCGTTGCACGATGCCGATCGGGTGTACACGCTACTCAGCCGCCACGTCCAGCGCCTTCGCGAACAATTCGGCATGATGTCACACGCGGAGCATGAACCGGCAATTGTTCCGCTCGACGTGCCACCATCCTTTCAGACGCAACTCGCACGACTGCTGCAAGTGTATTTGCCGATCGGGCAAGCGCTCGCTGCCGACGATCTGGCGGGTGCGCGCCGGGGGATGGCCGGTTTGCAGCCGACTTTGGCATCGATCGACGCCGTGGATCTACAAGGCGCAACAGCCTCGGCTTGGGAGAAGGAGCATGCCAACTTAACCAAAATATTTGCCAGCCTCGCAACGGCGGAGGACATCAAATCGGCTCGATCGGCGTTTGCGCTTCTGTCGGACGAGATGCTCGTGTTAGTGAAGGCCTTTGGACTGGCAGAGGTGGGGCCCATCTATGAATTGCACTGCCCAATGGCCTTCGAAGGGCGTGGTGCAAGTTGGCTACAGAACAACGACCAGGCGCGCAACCCCTATTACGGAGCGACAATGCTCAAGTGCGCGGATCGTGTTAATTTGCTCGCTCCGCGAGAAGCAGTCACACCGTCCACCGGCCATGAAGAACATAACCACTAGTCGGTAACACAAAGGTTAATGGATCATGGCGACTGGTTCGCAAAACTCAACTCAGGGCGACCGACTCTCGCTGCTTGATCGAGTCATTCGCTTCTGCCTGCACAACAAGCTGGTGGTCTTGCTGCTGGTCATCGCGATACTGGCGTGGGGCGCGATGGTAGCTCCGTTCGACTGGGATTTGGGCGGCTTGCCGCGAGACCCGGTCCCCGTCGATGCCATTCCTGATATCGGTGAAAATCAACAGATCGTCTTTACCGAGTGGATGGGGCGGTCGCCGCAAGACGTGGAAGATCAGATCGGCTATCCACTCACGGTCGCCTTGCTCGGCATCCCGGAGATCAAGACGATCCGCAGCTATTCGATGTTCGGGTTTTCGACCATCTACGTGATCTTTAATGAGAAGGCAGACTTCTACTGGTCGCGCACACGGGTCTTGGAAAAGCTGAACAGCCTGCCTGCCGGCACCCTGCCCGAAGGAGTGCAGCCCGCATTAGGCCCCGACGCGACTGCACTTGGACAAATCTTCTGGTATACACTTGAAGGCCACGATCCCGAGGGCAACGTCGTGGGAGGCTGGGATCTGCACGAACTGCGAACGACGCAAGACTGGTACGTCCGTTATTCGCTGACCTCGGCCGAAGGAATCAGCGAAGTTGCATCGATCGGCGGTTTTGTTCAGGAATACCAGATCGATGTCGACCCGGACGCCATGCGAGCCGCGAAGGTCACCTTGGCCGAAGTCTTTAACGCGGTCCGCATGACCAATGTCGATGTTGGTGCGCGGACGATCGAATTGAACAAGGCCGAATACGTGATTCGCGGCCTCGGCTTCATCGAGCAAGTCGAAGACGTTGAGAAGACGGTTCTCAAGGCTACCGATAACGTCCCCATCACGATCAAGGATGTCGCGACAGTAACCTTGGGACCGGCACTGCGACGCGGGGCGTTGGACAAAGAAGGAGCCGAAGCGGTCGGCGGTGTCTGTGTCGTACGATATGGCTACAACCCGCTGGAAGCCATCAAGAATGTAAAGAAGAAGATCGACGAAGTATCGCCGGGCTTGCCGACCAAAGTGCTAATCGACTTCAAGAAGACCACTCGCGACGAGATCACCGAGTACGCGACAGCCCACAATTTCGCCGCATTTGCCAATGACGAGTTGAACGACAACGCTTGGATTCAGCACTTGCGGTCGCTCGAACGCGAACAGCGTCCAGAGTGGGCCACGATTAGCCAGGTGACCATTGTTCCCTTCTACGATCGTACTGGCCTGATCTACGAGACGCTCGGCACGCTCAACACCGCGCTCACCGAAGAGATTCTGGTCACCATCATCGTCATCCTGGTCAGCGTGCTACATCTGCGCAGTTCGCTGTTGATTAGCGCGCTGCTGCCGTTAGCCGTGCTCATGTGTTTCATCGCGATGAAAACTTTCGGCGTGGACGCCAACATCGTGGCGCTTTCGGGGATCGCCATCGCTATCGGCACGATGGTGGATATGGGGATCATCCTTTGCGAAAACATCCTCAAACATCTCGATGAAGCTTCGCCAGACGAAGATCGCGGTGAAGTGATCTTCCGAGCGTCGAGCGAAGTCGCCGGCGCGGTGCTGACTGCGGTCTCGACAACGATCATCAGCTTCCTGCCCGTCTTCACGATGATTGGTGCCGAGGGGAAACTGTTTAAGCCGTTGGCGTTCACCAAGTCATTTGCTCTCATCGCCTCAGTGATCGTCGCTCTGACCATAATTCCACCCGCTGCCCATGTGCTTTTTACGGGACGAATGAACTCGGATCGGTTGCGACGGTACCTTCATTGGGGATTAATCTCTGTAGGTGCGATTATTCTGTTGCTGGCGTTGCTTGCGGCCACGCCGCTGGGCTTCGTCCGTCCAATTCCTCTCTTGCCGTGGTGGATGGGGGCCATTCTTGTTGCCCTGGGAACATACAAGTTGCTTGAAAACCGCATCCCGGAGCGTGCGCGACAGTTAGGTCCGATGGCCGCCAGTGGTATTGCGGTTCTCGTCGTGGGATTGATTCTGACGGACCACTGGTTGCCGCTAGGGCCGGACAAAGGTTTTGTGCGCAACGTGTTGTTCGTTGGTCTATTGCTCGGCGGACTGCTCGCCTTCTTTCAAGTCTTTCAGCGATACGTATACGAACCGCTATTGCGTTGGTGCCTCGCGAACAAAGCCCTGTTCCTCGCGATTCCGGTCGCGATCCTGTTGCTGGGCGGTTGCGTGTGGTTGGGTTTCGACAGAGTCTTTGGCTTCGTGCCCACACCGATTCGCAACACCTCACCCTGGAAGTCGGTCGCCAGCACGCTGCCCGGGCTGGGCAAAGAGTTCATGCCGCCGTTGGACGAAGGTTCGTTCCTGTACATGCCCACGACGATGCCGCACGCATCGATCGGTGAAGCGATGGACGTCGTTCAGCTTCAAGACCGTCTGCTCATTTCGATTCCCGAGGTCGAGTCGGTGGTCGGCAAGATTGGCCGCGTGGATAGTCCGCTTGATCCAGCTCCCATCTCGATGATCGAAACGGTTATCACCTACAAGTCGGAGTACGTTAGCGATAAGGATGGACACCGGCTGAAGTTTCGACACGACGCGGAAACGGGTGATTTCGCCCGCGACGAAGGCGGCGACCTGGTGGAAGATCCCAATGGCCGGCCGTTTCGTCAGTGGCGCGACCACATTCTGACGCCAGCGGACATTTGGAAAGAGATTACCGCTGCCGCGGATCTACCCGGCACGACGTCGGCTCCCAAGTTGCAACCCATCGCCGCTCGAATTGTCATGTTGCAAAGCGGCATGCGTGCGCCGATGGGTCTCAAAATCAAAGGCCCCGATTTGGAGACGATCGAGCGAGTGGCACTGGATATCGAAGGACTCTTGAAGCAAGTGCCGTCGGTCGAGGCGTCCGCTGTAATCGCAGATCGCATCGTCGGCAAGCCCTACCTGGAACTCGACATCGATCGCGACGCCATCATGCGTTACGGCCTGCACATTCGCAGCGTGCAGGACGTGATCGAAGTCGCTATTGGCGGACGGCGGATAACTACCACGGTCGAGGGCCGCGAGCGTTATCCGGTTCGTGTGCGCTATGCACGCGAATTGCGAGACGAAATCGAAACGCTCGGTCGAATCCTCGTGCCAACGCCCAGCGGACAGCAAATCCCGCTTGAACAGTTGGCCGAACTCCGTTACGTCCGTGGGCCGCAAGTCATCAAGAGTGAAGACACGTTTTTGCTTGGCTACGTACTGTTCGACATGAAGACGGGCAATGCTGAAGTAGACGTTGTGGAGCAGTGCCAGCGTTACCTCAAGCAGAAGATCGACGACGGCACACTGGTTCTGCCACCCGGCGTGAGCTACGCGTTTGCCGGCAGCTACGAAAACCAGATTCGCTCGCAGAAGACGCTGATGGTCGTCCTACCATTGGCCCTGTTCGTGATCTTTTTGATTCTCTACTTCCAATTTCGCAGCGTCATCACGACGTCGCTCGTATTCAGCGGCATCCTGATTGCTTGGTCTGGCGGCTTTATCATGCTCTGGATGTACGGGCAGTCGTGGTTCATGAACTTCGATCTGTTCGACACCGACATGCGGACGCTGTTTCAGGTGCATCAGATCAACTTGAGTGTGGC
>JAUIHJ010000412.1 GCA_030432015.1 bacterium | reverse complement strand
CCCAGCGATCAACAGCGTCATCAACAAGGGGACGAGCGAGCGTCGGACCGCCACGATCGGTGCCCCGCAGGTGGGACAGCGCCGCGGGACGGGTCGTGGTAGCTCCGCGCTGCAGTCACATACGATTCGAGTTCGACCGATGGGAAGGCTCCCTGGCACGCACTGCGGGTAAAGGACGATCGAGCAATGAATGAATTGATGGGACTCGCGGCGGGCGCCTAGCGATGTCTTGCCGTGCACGATCGAATCGCTAAGCAAACGCTCGCTGCACCGCTGCTCGCATTTTCTCCAATCCGGTCCGCGCCACGGTCAAGGCATCCTGCTCCCAGTAACTGCGGTTAAACAGTTCCAGGGACAGCATACCGCGAAACCCTGCTGCATGAATGTCACGCAAGATCTTCGTTAGGGGTGCGACGCCGTCGCCGGGATAAACGCGATGGGCATCACTGATCGTCGCGCGCGGCGGATCGTCCGGGTAATCATTCATATGAAAGACATGGATCGCTGCGCCGTTGATCATCTTCAAACCTTCAAAATCCGAACCACCTTTGTAAATGTGGTACACGTCGGGCAGCATACAGGCGTCAGGGTGTCCGGCTTCCGTCGCGACAAAGACGAGTTCGCCGAGTCGTTTCATCGACTGGGAAAACCCCCACAGTTCGACCTGCGGCGTGACACCCATTTCGGCGCCAAGCTCGAGCAACGCGTGATACCGCTCAGCGGCTTGAAACAGGTTCAGATCGGATTGATTGGTCGCGCCGGCCGGCGGTGCTGCGATCCGTTTGCCGCCAATCTGGCGGACAAGATCCATATCGCGACGGGCCGTTTCCAGCCCCTGAGCTCGTTTCTGATCGTCGTCTACGATCCAATTGGCGAATCCGATCGAGCTCTCGACCGTCATGCCGGCGTCGGCAATCTGCTTCTTGACGTCGGCCAATTTGCCGCCCTTGTCGACGAACTCCTGAAGTTCTCGAATCCACGGTTCGATCGCTTGATAGCCGGCCTTTGCCGCCACATCCACTTGCTCGGCGAGCGAGAGCTTTTGCCCGCGAATCGTGCTCATATTTAAGCAGTAACCGAAAGGGTCGCTGGCGGGCTGACTCGACTCGGCATGCGGGGCTGCCAGGGTCTCCACTGACGGCGTCAACGTGGCGGCAGCGGCGGCAGTGCCCGCCAACAAGACCTGGCGACGATGAAAATGCGGCGGCATGAAACGTACCTCGGGGGCTGTGTATCAACGGGGAAGGTCAGGCAAGGTGAATCCGTGTCATGCGCGTCGTTACGGCACGGTCTTGGATGGTACGGGCAATGCCGCCTCGGCTTCATCCTGAGAAGCGACGCGTGCCCGGCCAGGTGCGCCGGTGGAGTGCGATGCCGGCTCGTGCCGCGTTGTCATGGGACGGGATCGCTTCGACTGAGCCTTGTTGCGAAGATCTGCGAGACGCGCGACGGCGCGATGTCGCAGTTCACCCGAACTTCGTCGGACAATCACGTCGTAGGAAACACGAGCGGCACCCCAACGCCCCAACGACTCTGCCTGTTGCCCACGCTCCCAATATTCCAACATCTCCGCGTCGTGAGCCCGCGCAGCGGCGGCGTTCCGCCGCCGAATGTCGGCCACGCTTTCACGCGGTGCATCAGGCGTCAAACGAAGACTGGATGCGGCGGGTCCACCGATGTGGGACGAGAGGACGAGTGCTTTCCGATCGGTCTCGCTGAGTCCCGTGCGTGACGCCCGTCGAGCCGCTGCTTCGCTCAGCAACAAGGCGTCCATTTCCGCATGATCGATGATCGTGGCCGTGACCCCAGCACCCGATGACGTCACGCTTGATCCGCTGCCCCGGTTGGTAAACAGGCGGCCGGCGCCCGGAATCTTGCTGATGCCGGGCATGCCACGCGACGTTGTGCCATACCGCGCTCGATTGACGCCCCCCAGATATGCACCACCGCTGACCGGAACACTGACGGTGGTACTGACGGTGAAAAATTGAAAAGTGGGAAGCTGGATCACCTGCGCGGAACTTGTTGAAACAGCAGCAAGAACCAGCACGCAACAAGCAGCGGATGTTCGAAACAACATGGTCGCTTCTACTCCTGGGCACCCACAAACGAACGCCCCTCAGTGTATCGGATTGGTACCGCGGGTCCAATTGGAAAGGTTCCAGTGGCGAATCGAACCGAAGCCCCTGGGGAAACAGGGCAATTCAGGGCAACAGGGTCATCACATCAGCGCCGCCGCATTGCGCGTTGGAGATCCCGCTTGACGTCCGCCTTTTTTTGATCCTCACGCTTGTCGTAGAGCTTCTTGCCCTTACAGAGCCCGACCAGGACTTTGGCCACGCCACGCTCATTGAAGTACAGCTTAAGGGGGACCAGCGTCAGTCCTTTTTCCTTGGCCTGGTTCATGAATCGCAGCAATTCGCGTTTCTTAACGAGCAGTTTTCGGGGCCGGCGCGGTTCATGATTCCACATGTTGGCATTGGCATATTCCTGAATGTCGCAACCGACCAGCCAAACTTCGCCGTCGCGAACGCGGGCGTAGGCTTCATCGAGCGAAACCTTGCCGTCCCGGAGACTCTTCACTTCGCTGCCGCGCAGCACCAAGCCGCACTCCAACGAATCGAGCACGGCAAACCGATGGCGAGCCTTACGGTTATCGACGATTGGCCGCTCGCCCTTGTTGGGTTCCGGCTTGGCGATCTTTTGCTTCTTCCCCATTGCTGTCCTGTTGGATGCATGTTTGGTGGGAATTTTACCTCGGTATCCTCGACTCGGTCCATGCAGAATACCGTAACAGCGGCGTTCGCGTAAGTTTGGTGTGACCTTGCGCGGATCCGCATCCGGCCCATTTCGTACGAAGAAAATGGCGGCTATCGGCCGGATCTCGTCGCCGTGAAGCTTGTCGGCCCGGCTGAATTTCGAACTTTCCTTGCCTCGGTCGACTGATCTAAGATTGAACCGTCGAATCGGCGGTTACGACGTCGCAGCTCGATTGCCGACTTTCAGGCAGCAACGAGAGGCCTGCTCCCCGAATCGTGCGTGGCGGCTAGAATAGACCAAGCCGGGCCGCGAATTAGCCGTCTCGACCGAGCCCCTCCACTGAGACCTCCACCAGGATTCACGCGTGAACACGTTGCCCCCTTCCGTCGCATTGCCGATCATTTCGGAGCCACCCAGGCGACTTCCCAAATGGCTGAAGCGCGAAGTCCCCAAAGGCAATGCGAACCATTTTACGTCCCATGTATTGGACGAGTTGCGTCTCGAGACGGTTTGCGAAAACGCCAAGTGCCCCAATCGGATGGAGTGCTATTCGCAGAAGACAGCCACCTTCATGATCCTGGGAAATGTCTGCACACGTCCGTGTGGCTTCTGTTCCGTGTCGCGTGGCAGGCCGGATGATCTCGAACTCGACGAGCCTGACCGCGTCGCGGAGGCGGCAATGCGGATGGGGCTGAAGCATGTCGTCATCACGTCGGTCACGCGCGATGACCTGCCGGATCATGGAGCGGAGCATTTTTATCGCTGCGTCGTCGCGGTCCGAGAACGGACCGGTGCCTCGGTCGAAGTTCTAACACCCGACTTCGTTGGTCACCCTGAAGCACTCGATCGCGTGGTCGACGCGGCGCCGGACGTGTTTAACCACAATACCGAAACCGTGCCGCGACTCTATCGTCGCGTCCGCGGTCCAAAGTCCGAATACCGCTGGACGCTCGAGCTCCTGCAACGAGTGCAGCAGAGAAATCCGCGTGTACGCACCAAGAGCGGGTTGATGTTAGGCTTGGGCGAAACGCGGGAAGAGTTGTTTGATGTGCTTGCAGACCTGCGAGAATACGGCGTCGACTTTCTCACGCTCGGCCAATACTTGCAACCGACCAGTCGCTCGCTGCCCGTCGAACGCTACGTGACGCCCGAGGAATTCGACGAGCTTGGTGAGGCCGCCAGGCAAATGGGATTCAAAAAAGTTGCCAGCGGGCCGTTTGTGAGGAGTAGCTACCACGCCCGCGACATGGCGGAAACGGTTTAGCGCGGCGTCAAGGTTTGGCTTGCGCATCGACCTGGCGCTGCCTCATTTCACGCCCGGGTCTCCGTGGTTGCCGATTTCTTACCGCCCTTCTTCGACCCACCGGCGTGCCCCGGCGGCCGCGTGCTCGCCCCGAGGGTACGTTCCATTCCGCGTCACGCGGACAGGCACCTTTTTTGGCCGAGGCCCCCCTTTTTGCCAGTCTGATCCGCGGGGCGGCGAAAAACGAGCCAGTCCCCCGATTGTCGCCGAATTACGCTCGGCGAATTCGAATCCAAGGGGTCGATCATTCAACATGCCCCGGAAACGCCCGCAGAATTGAGAAACTCGCCGGACATCGGGACGCTAGCAGGAACGCGAGCAACCTGCCCGGTGTTGCCAGCGACCGGCTTGGACTTTCCCGTCGTGGCGTTCTCCGTAGCGCTGCCCCTTCACCAGCTTGGGGCCGACCGTGTAAGCTACGGGTTCAGTAATCGCGAACTTACCAACATTTACCAAATCAGAATTGGAGATGAAAAATGAAACGATGGATGCCTCTATTCACGGCCATTGCAATCGTCAGCCTTGTCAGTTGGGGATGTGCTCGCACGGAAAGCGGGTCGAGCGCCAATACCAGCCACGGTGATCATGGCCACGGTGCGGGTGAACACAGCCATGACGAGGGCGTTCCACACGATCATGACGGCGATGGCAAACCGGACCACTCCAGCCACGATCACGGCGATGAGGCCGTCGAAACGGTCGCGGTTGCCCTGTATTGTGGCGACTGCGGCCATGGTTTCGCCAAGGGAGCCGATCACAAGTGCGATGCGGATCATGAGGTCTGCGCGAAGTGCGGATTACACGCCGGTGCGGAGTTATGCTGCAAGGTCGGAAGCGACTTCGCCGGCAGTAACCTTTGCGCCAGTTGCGGCCAAGTCGCTGGCACGGACGCTTGCTGCAAAGCAGACGCTGCGGTTTGCGAAAAATGCGGTCTACACGCTGGCGCACCATTGTGTTGCAAGCTGGGAGCCAAGGTGGCCCCCGCCGCAGACGCGCCTCCTGCAGATGCCCCCGCAGAGAACTGAGACGCCGTGGCCTAGCCGCCACATCGAAGACGCTGATGGCTCCGCGACCCACGATGGTCGCGGAGCCTTTTTCTTGCGCCTGATGCCCACCAGTTGGCATTACCCCTGACGATCGCGGGGGCTGCGGCTGGCAGCTTCGTCATCACGCGTCTCGCCGCGACTCGGCGCTCGCTCGCGATCCCGTGACTCGCGTGGCGTGTCACCCTCGCGTCGTCGATTGTCATCGGCGGCCCCTTCGCGCGGCTGTTGCTGGCGGCCCTTGGTATACCAGTACATGAACTCAGCGGCGGTCATCTTTCCATCCGAGTTGGGATCCGCCTGCTTGAACCGCGTCGCCTCGAGTCGCTTACGATCCGAGTCACCTTCGCCAAGTCCTTCCTTCATCGCAAACCACTCGTCAACCGTCACGACCATGTCGCCGTTACGGTCATACGTTTTGAACACTTTGCCCTCTCTTGTACTTTCCCAGCCGCGCGGCAGCGGTCTGGCGAGGACCTCACGACCACGCGTGGGTTGATCGACATCACGTCGTGGGGCGTCCGCCACGCGTTCGCGTTGCCGGTCGCCGGTTGGACGATCTCCCTGGCGAGACTGAAGCGCCCTCCGCATCTCGGTGACTTCGCGGCGCAGTTCCGTGATCATGCGATACAGCTGTTCCTCGCGTTCGGTCTGCGGGGTAAACCGAGCGGTCCGCTCGCGAGGCGAATCACGCTCCACCTCACGACGAATTGGAGCACGGTCACCTTCGCGCGGCCGGTCACCTTCGCGCGGCCGGTCACCCTCGCGCGGCCGGTCACCCTCGCGCGGCCGGTCACCCTCGCGCGGCCGGTCACCCTCGCGCGGCCGGTCACCCTCGCGCGGTCGGTCACCTTCGCGCGGCCGGTCACCTTTGGCAGACTCCTGATTGTCATCTGCAAATGCCACCAATGTCAGCGTGTCGCCACCAGCAGGCGTCGACGACACGACGAGCACATTCCCATCTTCGACGCCCGATGCGGCTGGCAGCGTAAAGCAAATATTCGCTGCCGACAAAAGGCCGAAGACGGCAAGTGAGCAGGCAGCGGACTTGGCAAATCCAATCGTCATGATCTTCAAACTCCCTTGGGTTAAGTTGACTGCGTTTTGCGAAACATATCCGAGTGCCGGCCCGCCAGCGGCAACCTGCATGCTGGCTTGGACCGTTGAGGCAACGAGCGTCGGGGTCAACGATGCGTGAACGGTCTCGCGGGACCCCAACCACAACCCGAGAGCGACCGACAGGGAAACGCCGCGAACCGTCAAGCGTCTTCGCAATAGCTTGCGACCTCGTTCCAGGCGACCTTTGAGCGACCCAACCGACCAGCCCAATTGCCGCGCGGCCTGATCCCGCGTCTTTCCTTCCACACAGCACAAGAAGAGGGGAAGGCGCAGTTTTTCGGGCAGCCGATTCAGCTCCTCGTCCAATATGGACCGCTCGTGGTCGGCCGCAATCTGCTTCAATGCCAACTGCTCCTCAATCATGGTTCCCGCCTCGAAGGGTTGTTCGCGGCGACGCAGGCGATTTGCCCGGGCACGCAAGGCGATCCGAAACGCGGTCTTATACAGCCAAGCGGGGAGCGACGCCGCGGTTCGCAGCGATTTGGCTTTACGTGCGAGCACCATGAATGTGGCTTGAAAGGCATCTTCGGCATCCTCTGCGTCGACAAGAACCCGTCGGCAAACGCCGATCACGAGCACCCCGTGCCGCTCGACGAGTTTCGCGAAGGCCAAGTCGCAGCGGCTGGCCACAAAACGTCGCAGCAGCACCGCATCCGTCTCGACGTCACTCGAGCCGACCTCATCGATTGGTGTCTGGATTTCGTCGTGTGCCGACCAACTCATCAGATCTTTCTCTCTCCCGTTCACTATTAGTAAATAGAGACCGCTGCCCCTGGCGGCGGCACGAAAATTCCAGAAAATTTGCGATCATGCGTGTGGCGACAGAATTCGGCCCCCGGGGTGACCAACCCAGTTGGGGGTTCCAGCACGGCACTTTCCGATCATAAAACAGCTCGGCGCGTCGTGCCAACGCTAAGTCCGTGAACGGTCCGTTTCATCGCGCTCGTTGAAGATTCAACCTTAACCCTGGAACGATTCCATGTTGTACTTCGCCTTGGGCTACGCTGTCGTCGCTGCCGTCTTGAGCATGATCGCCTTTGTATCCTATGGATTCGACAAGCGCCGCGCTCGAGCGGGCGGTCGCAGGGTGCCCGAAAGGACCCTCCACGTGATGGCCCTCTTGGGTGGGTGGCCAGGCGCGCTGCTGGCACAGCGGGTGTTTCGGCACAAGACACAAAAAGTGGCGTTTCGGATCGTATTCTGGCTGTGCGTGATGACCCATGCGGCCATTCTAACCGGCGTGGTTTACCTGCTCCTGGTGTAGCCTTGTGGACGTATTTTGAAGTTGCGCGATTCACGTTTTCCACCGAGACGTTCGCCGGGGAAAACGGGGAAGAAACGGTAACCCGACGCGCGGGTCTCGGTGCTGCACAAT
>JAUIHJ010000411.1 GCA_030432015.1 bacterium | reverse complement strand
ACGCCGCTGGTTGAAGCTATTTCCTCCGAAGCGGCTTGTGGAGCGTGTGTCCGCGGATCCAACGGACGAAGAATTGAAGATGATTACCGCGAATGCGGAGCGACTGGCGGAGATTCGGCGACGTTTATCTGATGTCAGTTGGTGGATGCGTTGCACGGCGGAGAACATCGCGCGACGAGCAAACCGCGAGGACGAGTGTAGCGGGCGGTTTTGGGAGGGGCGATTCAAGGCGCAGTTACTTTTGGACGAAGCGTCGTTGCTCGCTTGTGCGGCTTACGTCGACTTGAATCCAGTTCGGGCTGCGATTGCTCGTTCTCCAGAAGAGTCCACCTACACCGGAGCCAAAGATCGGATCGATGATTTACGGCAGCGAGAAGCCAAGCCCGCGTCGAACCGCCGGGACGCGCATTCGAGACGAATGCGCGCGACACATGCTTGGGAGCGGAGCCGGCGGCGGAGTAAGAGCGGATGGATGAGTCCCTTGGAGATCAACGTGAAATCCGACCCTACCGGTCCTGACGTGAGTCCTTGCGGACGCCGGGCGAGTTTAAAGGGATTCCTTCCAATTTCGCTGTCGTCATATCTTGACCTGCTAGATTGGACTGGCCGTCAGCTTCGTACGGGCAAGCGAGGTGCACTTCCGCCGACATTGGCTCCGATTCTCGAGCGATTGGGTATGGATACGACGGGCTGGTGCGACTTGGTGAAAAAATTTGGAAAACTGTTTAAGCGTGCGGCAGGCAATGCGACAAGCCTCGCTTCGGAGGCGGCACGTCGCGGCCAGGGATACCTTCATGCACCAGGCGCAGGACTGCTCACGCCGCCAAGCGGGTAACATTCTTGATGCGTTTCCTGGTCTTCATTTCGGCGGTGAACGACTCCGCCATTGATCGGCCTCCGAGCTTCCATTGCGCCGACTGCCTCGGCGCTGCGCAATACGGTCGCGATTTACCCCGGATCTGCTCTTCATGCAAGAGAAACGGGCCGTGAGCAAACGGTGAAGCACATCTCTACGGTACGCACGTCCGTTGCTCATCGCACTAAGTTTGGCTGTCCCTTTTTAATTCCGTACGAGAAGAGGGAATCACGGGTGATGCCCAATTTCGGAACGCGTACGCCGCGTTCAGTCGGCGAAGATCGCATCGATGGCGGCCAGGTCGAACGCCCTTCGTTGCCCGCCTGCCAGCTCGGCAGCCATCAGATCATCGAGCTCGTCGGAATGCGACCAGCCGCGTAGATGCCCTAACTCGTGAAGGACGACGGTAAGCAGGTCCATTCGGTTCGGCTGCACCTCCGTACGGAGGGACGCAACTCCCCTCGCACGCGAAGCTCGGCTCTGGGGCGCCACCGTCCAGCCGACTCCGGCAGCGTCAACGTCAATCACGACGTGATCGCTCGCCGCGACCGCCAATAGTCGACCCGGGAGATCGGCGATCGAGAAACGGATATTCGACCACTGAAAGGCATGCTGCCCAACAAGTTTTGCCGCTGTGGCGAGCGTCGGCGCCAGCCTTGCCTCGGTCAGTGTTGCGACAGTATGCGGAGCACCCATCCGCGCTGACGGCGCCGCAAGCAGCCCGGAGAACGCCAGCGGCGCAGTTGTTCCTCCGTCCGTTGTCATAAAAACCTGTCCGGTGATGTTGGCATCTGCGGGTAGGAGAAGGTCGGCGATGAACGTCGGATTGGATCCGACGGTACCAAAGACCTCAACTCCCAAGCCAAGGTTCGTGGCCGACGTATCGATGCGGGTGTAGCTGCCAAACTGGTAACGAGTATCCTGGCCTTCGATAAAACCAAGGCCGTGCAATCGAACCAGGATTCCGTCAGCGGACGAATTGAGAACCTCCAACGAATCCAAGCGTGGAACGATCTGCAAGAATTGCGCCGAGCCACCATCCGTCCCAGCGATGACCACGGGCCCGCTAACGGCGTCATGAGGTACTTGAACCGTTAGCGACGTACCGTCGCCGTTAACCGTCGCGGCGCGCGTCGGCTGCGGGCGCAATCGGCCGTCGCGATCACGGGCCAGGAAGACGATCGACGTATCGGCATTGAAGCCGCTGCCGCCTACCGAAATCGTCTGGCCGGGGTTGGCAGACGGTTGGCCCGCATCGGTTGGGCTACCGGCATCAGCAGTCACGACAAGAGGGTCCATCGTCTGGGCGAGATGCGGCGACGTTCCGCCCAACGTCGTATACTGCAGGGGGGCATAGCTGGGGAGCGGCGGTCGCGGCAGGAAAACACTGCTCGACCGCGACAGCCCGTATTCGGCACTGATGTCGTGCAACGTTTCGTTACCGTAATGGAGATTCGTCGCCCCATCGACGAATCCCGACACCACAACATCGATGTCCACATCGGCAAAATTCGTCGGCCGAATTCGCTCGATGTAAGGCACCACCTGCAGGAAGCTGCCGAACTCCTGACCTTCCAGGATCACCGCCCCGCTGGTTGCCGCGAAGCCGGGCACGAGGTAGGTCGCCTCCGTACCGTCCGCCGCAACTGAAGTCGGTGCAAACGAACTCAGTTGGTAATGGCCGTCGCCGGCGCGGGACGTAAACATGACCGGTCCGCCGAGCGCCGTGCCGGTTAGCGTGATCTCTTGTTCGAGGTTCGCACTTGGCACGTCGGCATTTGTCGGTGTGCCTTGGTTGGCCGTGGCGATAATGCCGGCCAGATGGGGCGTTTGGCGCGTGATCCGCAATTCGTAGGTACAGTTGCCCCCCTCAGCTTCGCCACCATCGTCGCCGAACTCGTCGTTTTCCTCATGCGCGATTCCGACAAACAGCGTCCCAGGGCTGTCAGCATTGAAGCTCAAGGTGAACGGTTCGTCGGGCCCTCCAAATTCGCTGCGGCGGGAAAATCCAAACTCATTGAAAATAATCACTTGGGCGGGGAGGTTGCTGCCGGCAGGAAACGACACTTCGACCTTCAGGAACTCTCCAGTTTCCACCTGAAGTGCGAACAGGTCGACATCCAGGAGTCCAGCGGCGCTGTCCCCAATCTCGCTCCGCAACGTGACGCGGCGGTTGGCTGGCAACGCCACGGCCAATGAAGTCTCGAACGTGTCTCCAACGTCCTGAGTGATGTCGAGGTCGGGAAGATCCGTGACCGGCGGCGGTGCCCCCGGTGCGGTGAAGTGACCGCCGGACGTCGTGACTGCGACGTCGGTCCCCGCAACTCCAGGCGGCACGGTGACGCGCAACGTTTGTTGATGCAGGCCTGGCTGCTGGCCAATGGCGCCGATCATTTCGACGTTGGTCGCAACCTCACCGCCGATGGTCACGATCAGGTCTGAATCGAGCAGCCCATCGCCGTCGATCAGCAGCGATTGGCCGCTCGTGATATCCCCGCCTACGCCGCGCAGTCGCGGCACGATTTGCAGGTCAAACGCGGCGTCACTGCCCAGGACGTGCACCGGTCCGCTTGTGGCAAGTGCTGGGACTTGCAGCGTCAACTGCGTGCCAAGTTCCAACGGTGTGCCTCGGCGAGTGATGATGCCAGGATTGCCGTCGACGTCCCTGGCGGTGAATTGCACCTCGGTCTCATGCGAGAAGCTCTGCCCGAAGAGGTTGATCGTTTGGCCGATGTTGGCCGAGGGAAGGTTCGGAAGATTGGGTACGCCCGCAGCGGCACTGGCTTCGACCCGAGTGAATGCGACGCGTGGCGGCGTCGAAGGGCGTGGTGTGAAATCGAACGCCCCTCCGGCGGTCGTGACCCGGATCATCCCCTCGACAGCAAACGGCGCCACGCTGCGGTAAAGGCTATTCCGCGTGCCCGAAACATCGCCGTCGAACAGGCTGTTGGTCGTCACATTGTCGTTAATGGCGCGATCTTCGCGAACTTGACCGGCGTAGGAGACCGTCATCGCCCCCTCCATCAAGCCGCTGCCGACCAGATAAAAATTGTCCTCGACGCCGACCTGGCCCATCAACTCGGTTACGACGGGCACGATACTCAACGGCACGGACCCTTGTCCCGGACGGCGAAATGACTGCGGACGCGCGATATCGTTGCTCAGGGTTGCATCCAATCGTCGCTGTCCATCGATGTGGACATGAAATTGATCCGGCGCGAAGGGGTTGCTGCCTTCCCAGGAATCGATCACGTACAGATCGAATGTCAGCACGTAGTCCAGTCCCGTTTGCGTGGGCAGTGCCAGTGACTGGGTCACATTGTTCAAGCGGCCGGAAAACTGGCTGAACACCGCGGGTAGTGTGTCATCGGTCGTGGCGATGGACCAGGCAGGATTCGCGCCCCCTTCAAAGTCGTCGGTCCACAGCGGATTGACCGGGTCGGCCGCGAGCGCGAGGCGAACGTTGTCGATTCCCCAGGACTCGTCGTCGCGCGGCTGAAGTCCCCCATCGCTGAAGTCGATCGTTGTTTGGCCGGAATCTCCCGCCGTGAACGGTACGACGACATCGCGATAGATGGCATCCGCAGCGGAACCAAAGCCGAGGTTGGCGCGGATCGTGTCGGTGACCGTCACCTCGCCCGTTTCGGCCAAGTCGGGAACGGTGACCTGTAGCCGGGTACCATCTCCTGAGACCGCTCGTGGCGAGACCGCGACCGTCGTTTGCTGACCCTCGTTGTCGCGGTTGGGAAACAACACCAGCGTCTCTGGGTGGAAGTTGCTACCGGTCAACTCGATCGTCTGTCCAGCGTTGGCCGAGGCATTGCTGTTGGCCGGAGTGCCATCGTGTGCGACGCCAACGATCCCTGCCACTGTTGGTTCGCCTCCCGCCGCCGGTACGTCGGTCGCGATGACCTGCAGCGCCGGGTCGAGGGCCGCTCCCAAGACACGCACAAAGACCGTTGCCGGTAACAGTTGCGGAATGACGACGGTCCCCACGGTCCCAGTCGCGTTGACAAAGTTGGGCGTCACGAGAAAATTCGTGCGGGTGCCTCCGCCGGCATCCACCTGCAGCAGCACGCTGGTCGATTCGGTCAGTCCCGAGCCAACGAGTGTTACGACTTGACCAGGATTGGCGGATGCCAACGCCGGGTCATCGGGCGTGCCACTGAAGGCCGAACTCTGCAAACTGGTGTACGTGACCGGCACGGGCGCACTCGTCCCGCCGGCGGTCGTAATGGTAACCTCGCCAAACGAATCGAGGTTCAGTGGCATGATCGCATCAACGACCTGCTGAAACGGTTCAGCCAGGAACACAAATACATCGGCCAGATTCGAACCCGCCACATCAATAAGCTGACTGGTACCGAAGTGATACGTTGTGTCGTTGTCCTCTGGAATGCCGGATCCGCGTAGTCGCACATTCGCTGTTGCTTGACCGCTTCCAAACGACCGAATCTCGATCGTGTCGACGATCGGAACGATCTGCAGAGGCAGGCGGGCGTCGGTGGCACCGCCGACCAACGCCACGTCACCCGTGAACGCGTTGCCCGGAACTTCGACCTGCATCTCACGCCCGTCAGGCGAGACGACCCGTGGAAACACGATACGTCGCGCCACGCCCCCGGCCAGTCCGACCGTTGTGAAAGCGACGGGCGTCAACCTGGTAAAACCCTCCCCCTGCAACGTGATCACCTGGCCTGGATTGGCGGACGCGATTCCGCTGGCGGCCGGGACGCCCGACTCCGCCGCGCCTGCTACGCCTGTTAATTGCCAATCAAAAGCGAACGGATTACTGGTCCCGCCGTCTGTTGTGACCGAGATCGGCGTGAGTTCCAAGTCCGTTTGAAAAACAAACGTCATGGACCGTTGCTGAAGATCTTCAACGTCGGGCCCCGCCTGCGGATCATCGTCGACGACCGAGGTGCTTCCCAGATTGACGGTCGTCGCACCTTCGGCGAATCCCGTCCCGAACAGCCTCAGTTCGTTCGGCGTGATGATCTGAGCGGGCGTGTCGAGTCCGCTTAGCGTGGGAACAATCTGCAGTAGAAACTGACCGTTCGGGTCGTCGGCCAGGAAGGCCATTCCCGTTGTCGCGTCACTGGGCACCCGATAGAACGCAGTCTGCGTCTGATGATCAAATCGCAACGGCAGCAGCACACGTGTACCCGCGTTGCCGCTGCCATCGAGGGTCGCGATGGTGAGCGTGGTATTTTGCGCGATCCCGTTGAAATGCAGGCCGATCTCCTGGTCGACATTGGCAGACGACTCGGCATCCATGGCCGGTGTGCCGAGCTCAGCACGAACAAGTGCTGCCCGAATCTCGAACGGGAGCGTCACGCCCTGTTGCGCCGTGTTTCCCACGACGTCTCGCAGCAGGTCGCCTGGCAGTTCAAACCGGTATTGCCCAATCAGTTCAATGGGAGTGTCGGGAAAGACCGTCACGGTGCGGCCGAATCGCGACAGCCGAAACGCCGACAGCGTGACGGCCTGATCGTCTGCCGTTCCCAGGACGCCGTCGGGTCCCAATTGGGTCAACGTCATACCATCCAAACGCAAGGCCTGCGGATCCAAGGCCTCATCGAAATGTAAATGGATGGCAGGCACCCGAAACCGTGCTTGATCCGCCACCGGGTCGGTGGCCAGGAGTTGCGGCGCAGCGTTGTCCGACGTCAGCTCGACGTCAATCAAATCGCTGAGTTCGCTATTGCCACCGGTGTCTGTGGCGCGCAACTGAATCGTCGTAGCGGTCTGCACGGCCAACGTCGGGGCCACGAAACTGAATTCGAAGGGAAATGAAATGTCTTGCTGGACGACCTGGCCGTCGACCAGCAATTCGACATGGGCAACCTGAACGTCGTCCACCGCATCTGCTTGGAGATTGAGTCGACTTCCTTCAACGACCTGGATTCCCGGTTTCTGTTGATCGATGTCGAGTGCCTCGGCGGACAAGAAAACTTCCGGCGGGACTTGGTCGCCGTCGGTTGGCAGGTAGTTGAAGACCATCAGGCGGCCGGCACCGAATCCAGAAACGACGCCCACACCGTTGGCAATGGCCACATCCGAAAGCAGCACACCAGGGATCGGGTTGCGCGCCAGCAACTGGGGTGCGGCGGTCGGATCGGTAACATCAAATACATCCAGCAACGGGCTCGTGACACCCGAACCCTGCGGGCCGGCGATGGTCGCCAGACCGATCGCCAGCACGATTCCGCCAGAGTTCGCCGCTGTCGCCACCGACGGCAGGTCATCCTGATCCTGGTTGTTCCGCAGCAGGGAGATGGCGTCGGGGTCGCTGACATCAAACAGGTCGAATCCCGACAAGCCGGGATTTTGCGCACCGAGGCTCGTATACGCGATGCCTCCCCCGACAAATAGCCGACCGGCTGGCGACGACACAGGGAGGTCAATCGCGCCGCGCAGCTGCATCATCAATTCGCTCACGTCGACCGCCTGCAACCGACCGGTCGCCGGCGCGTCAATATACGCGAACAGGGTCGACCCTTCGCGAGCGAGATCCGCGAGCGTGCCGAGCGACAGCGTTTGAATTGCCTCACCCGCTTCGCCATCGATACTGACCAGGTTGAATCCGGCTGCGACGTACCAGAATCCGGCAAACTGTTCCACGCGCGCCGCACCATTTTCGACCGCGATCGTCCGCCGCAGAGTCGGCTGGCGGGGATTGCTGAGATCAACCAGATGTAAACCGGCGTCGCCGGCAGCCACGGCAGCCACTTTTTCCGTGGCGTCC
>JAUIHJ010000410.1 GCA_030432015.1 bacterium | reverse complement strand
AACGGCACCACCTGCCAGTTCTTCGACCAGCGAGAAATGCGACCCGCCCAATTCATTCCGCGTCCGCCCTACAAGGTAAAGCCGATTGCCGGGCGCTTTCAGATCCATGGTCACACAGTGCCGCACATCGTCCACCTGCCCCATCGCGCTGATCAAGAGCGACGGCGGAATCGAAATCGTCTGTTTTTGACCGTCGACGTGGTGGCTGAACTCGTTGTTCAGGCTGTCCTTGCCACTGATAAACGGAGTCCCCCAGGCGACCGCCAGATCATGGCAGGCGAGCGCCGCGCGGACCAGCGATCCCAGGGTTTCAGGCCGGTCGGTGTATCCCCAGCAAAAATTGTCGAGAATCGCAATGCGTTGAGGATCGGCGCCGACGGCCACGCAATTGCGAACCGCTTCGTCGATGGCGCTGGTGGCCATGTGATAGGTGTCATAGTCGCCGTAGTGAGGGTTCATCCCGCAACTGATCACCAGCCCTTGCTGCGAACCGAGCACCGGACGCACGACCGCGGCATCTCCCGGTCCGTCGTTTTCGACGCCGACCAGTGGCTTGATCACGCTGCCACCTTGCACCTCATGGTCGTACTGACGAATCACCCATTCCTTGCTGGCGACGTTCAGCGACCCCAGGATGCGGTGCAGGACGTCGGCCGGATCAGTCTGGGGCGAAGGCTCGAGCGGAATCATCGCGGGTGGTTCGTAGACGGCTTCGCGAACGATCGGCGGCCGCCCGCCATGCAGAAATTCCATGCTGAGGTTGGCAACTTCGTGATCCTCGTACTTCAGTACCAGGCGTCCCGTGGGCACGAACTTGCCCAGAATTGTGGCCTCCACCCCTTCGGCCGCGCACAGCGCTTCAAACTCTTCCCATTTCTCGGGCGGGACCGAAAGCACCATCCGCTCCTGCGCTTCGGAAATCCAGATTTCGGTGTAGGAGAGGCCGGCGTACTTGACCGGTGCCTTGTCCAGCCACACTTCGGCCCCGACATCTTCTCCCATTTCTCCGACGGCGCTGGAGAATCCGCCGGCGCCGCAATCGGTAATCGCGCTGTACAAGTTCCGGTCGCGGGCCGCCATGATCACGTCCAACACCATCTTCTCCATGATGGCGTTGCCAATCTGCACAGCACCGCCGGACAGCGTGTCGCTCTCACTGGTCAGTTCGGCCGAACTGAACGTGGCTCCATGAATGCCGTCGCGCCCGGTCCGGCCGCCAACCGCCACGATCCAGTCACCCGCCTGCGTCGCTTTTTCCGACATCTCCCGTGGGATCAAACCGACGTTGCCGCAATAAACCAGTGGATTTCCCAGGTAGCGCGGATCGAAATAGACGGCGCCATTGACGGTCGGAATCCCCATCCGATTGCCGTAGTCGCGTACGCCGGCAACCACGCGTTTCATGACGCGGCGCGGATGCAACACGCCGTCCGGCAAGCTGTCGGCCGAGGTCTCCGGCGGGGCAAAGCAGAAGACATCCGTATTGCAAATTGGCTTGGCTCCCATGCCCGTGCCCATGGGATCACGAATCACACCGCCGATGCCGGTGTTCGCGCCACCGTACGGTTCCAAGGCAGACGGGTGATTGTGGGTTTCAACCTTGAACACCACGTTGTAGGTCTCGTCGAAGCGGACGATGCCGGCGTTGTCCTTGAAGACACTGACACACCAATCTTCATCACCAAGGTTCTCACGAATCTGAACCGTGGCCGCGAAGATCGTCTCCTTCAACATATTTTCGAAATGCCGTTCGCCATGTTCGTCGCGATAGGCAATACGTCCGGCCAGGGTCTTGTGGCTGCAGTGTTCGCTCCACGTCTGGGCGACACTCTCCAATTCCGCGTCCGTCGGCTCGCGTCCCAATTCGCGAAAATGGGCCTGAATGGTCTGCATCTCGACCAACGTTAGATAGAGTTGCCCTGTGCGGCTCAACTCCATTAACTGCTGGTCATCCAATTCCCGCAGGGGAACGTGAACCAGCTCGAACTGATAGGGTTCACCCAAATCCAAGCGGTCTAAGGAGAGTGGCCCCTGAACGACCTGTTCGATGGAATCGTTGGCCAGAATCCGACTGCAGACGCGGTCCAGCATGTCGTCGGCGACTTCGCCGAGCCAATACTTGCGGATCGTCCGGACGGCATCGACCTGAAATCCAAAGTCTGCGATGGCATCGATGGCGCTCTGTGCGACCGGATCCATGACACCCGGTTTGGGCATCACATGGACGAGTCGCGAACAGGACGACACGGGTGGTTGATTCAATTCCGCATCGCCAACCGATGCGACGACCGTGCGCTGCACGACGCCATCGGAAAACAGCTCCTTGGCCAGCTGGTTGGCTTGGTCTTGGCTCAAATCGCCCTGCACCAGGAACCCGCACACGCTGCGTGCTTCGAGATCCTCGCAGATGCCTAACTCGGCGGCATCGGTGACGACTGCGCGACCCAGCAAATCAGGCTGGCCCTCTGCTGGATAAATGTCAATTTCCCACAGTTTCACGATGTTCTTTTCCCGCTTCGAGGAGTTGCAGCAGTTTGCGTTGATCGTCGTTTTCCAGTGCCTGGCGAAACTTCGCCAGCACTTTCTCAAACTTGTCTAGGGACTTCAAGACGTGCAGGCGGTTGTCCGCCAGGATCTGTCGCCACAGTTCGGCGTCGGCGGCGGCGATCCGTGTCGTGTCCAACCACCCCCCCGCTGCAAGGCGCATATCCGCCGTCGGCGTGGCACTCGCCAGCGCGGACGCCAGCAGGTGCGGGAGATGACTGATCGCAGCCACGGACTGATCGTGGGCCTGGGGCGTCATGGTGATCACGTCGGCTCCCAAGCTTTCCCATAGCGCAGTGGTGAGTGCGGCAGCGGCGGGCGGCGTGCGACGGGTGGGGGTCACGACAACGACCCGCTGCTCAAGCAAGTCAGCGCGGGCATGCTGGGGACCGGTTTTTTCACTTCCGGCCAACGGATGACTGCCCACGAAGGTCGCGCCGGTATTGCCTTTTCCATTGAGCGATTTGTCCAGGCTCGCGACAATCTCGGCTTTGGTGCTCCCCACGTCGGTGATGCATGCCGTCGCCGGACACGCGGCGGCGACTTGGAGGACACGTGGGGTGATATCGGCGACCGGTGTGCAAACTACGACAAACTCGGCATTTGCCACCCCGCGGGCAAGGTCGGTCGTCGTGCTGGTGACGGCCCCGCATTTCTTGGCCTGACGCAAGCTGGCCGCGCGGCGACCGACACCAATGATGTTGCGGGCCAGTTCGCGCTCACGTAACGCCAGACCGATCGATCCCCCGATCAGACCCACGCCAACGATTGCTACTGTATCCCATTGCTTCATGATGACGGCCGAGTTACCCGCAAGTGAACGCCGATTGTACCAAATCCAGCGCGTCTTGAATGCGGGGGGAGGCTACACTTGCGGTGCCTGGCAGCATAAGCTGAAGGAAAGGCCCCAGGAGCAGCCAAATGGTGAAGAGCACGGAAACCGACCACCCGCACGAACCTCCGATTCAACGGAACCCGCCCTCATCGCGCCCCAAGAAATCGATGTTCGGCCGTATCGGACACAAGGCGTTGGCACGAGTTTGTCACAATGTGGGTGGCGGCCTGCACGCGGGGGTCGAAATTCGGCGTGTCTTCGAAACGGAGACCATGCGGGGATCGCCTCGCCAGCGGACCGAAATGGCACGAATCCGCGATCGGATCAACGGCGGCGACACCCTCACCGCCGCGATGTCGGGCAGCAATGGTTTCTTTCCCCCGCTGCTCATCGAAATGGTCGAAGTGGGTGAGCGAACGGGACGGCTGGAGCGGGTCTTTTTCAAGCTGGCCGAGCACTACGATCAGCGGGTGAAAATGAAGCGAGATTTTATCATCGGAATCTCGTGGCCGATGATCGAATTGTTCATCGCGGTCCTGGTCGTGGGGTTGATGATCCTGATCCTGGGCATGATCGCGCAGGGAGAGGGGCCGCCGGCAATCACCGTCTTTGGCCTGTATGGAACCAAGGGCCTGGCAATCTATTCGGCGGTCATTGCCGCGATTGTGGGCGGCTTCGTCGGCCTGATCTTCGCGATCAAGTACGAGTGGATTAACGCCGATCCGGCAATTCGAATGCTGATGCAGATCCCCGGCCTTGGCCCGGGCATTAAGACCCTCGCCATTTCACGCATGACCTGGGCCCTGGCCATGGCCACGGATACGGATATCGATCCGTGCAAAGCGATCGAGTTGTCGGTGCGGACGACGCAGAATTCCTACTACACGGGGCAAATCGATTTTATGAAGAGCGTGATCACCGGCGGGGGCGAAATGACCGACGCCTTTCAACAGACGCACCGCTATCCCGACGACTTTCTGGACGCGCTGCAGACCGGCGAAATCGCGGGGCGGATCAGCGAAACCATGGAGATCATGGCCAAGGAGTATGAACAGCGGGCCAAACAGTTTTATCGCATGCTCACCGTGATCGCCGGCGTGCTGGTCTTCCTGGCGGTCGGTGCGGTGATCATCGCAGTGATCTTCGCCATCTTCTCGCAGTATCTGGGAATTCTGAACGACCTCACGCCGTGAACCGAGGTCGCACGCGGAAAGCTGCTGGGAGCGTCGCCATCAAACCGACGTAGCCACACGCAAGTGGCATGTGGCTACGTTGCTTCGTTCCGGTTGTTGACGGTGGCACTAGAAATTCAAATGCCACTGCACATAGGCGAAGTCCGCGTCGCCATCGAACGGCGTACCCGCCGTTGTCCCATAGAAATCACCCGCAAAGAAGTGCGAGTACCCCAGCAGGATGCTCGAACGAGGCGCGATGTTGTACGTCAAGAGAATGTCGACTTCGTGCCCCAGTTCCTTGCTGCCGCTCGGCCCGGTCAGACCTGCGAAGTTCGACATGTCGACGTTGTACGGCACGTCGTTCTGATTGGCGAGCATGAAATAGTGGTACCAGACCAGCAGTTTCGTCTTCTGGGTCAGTTGAGCCGTCGCTTGCAGATTGAGATCCTGAATGTTGCGACGACCAAAAAGATCCATGAAGCCCAAGTACTGGTGGGCCAACGGTTCCATGTGATGAAACCCGTTCCCGACCGTGTTGTCCCCTGAGGCCCAGTCGTAATATCCCCACAGCGTCGGACTGAACAGAGCACACGGGAACTCGCGTCCGACACCGCCGGTGGCAAATCCGGCCGAGTGATCGCTGCCGTCCGAGTTCTCACCGAATTGCACGCCACCCTCGAACTCAAAGAGCCAGTTGCCCCGCGTGCCGTAGTAGCGCGATCCCAACGTGTCGTACCGAATTCCCGAGGCGCCGACGTCTTCGTAGTCAATCGCCAGCCAGTACGCCTCCAGTTTGTCGTGGCAGAAACCCTTGTAGGTCCCGTAGGCACCATAGAATTGCCGATTCAGATTGGGCGAGTCGAATGCATTGGCGTCGTAGTTCATCGGTCGCAACCAAAAGCCATCAACATCCCAGGAGTCACCCTGATACATCAGGCGGGCTCCGTCGAACGTCCGACGCGTATTCGCCCAGTCCAACGGCGAGACGAGCCGCTGCGCACCGAGCATGATTTCCTGACGACCAACGCGTGCTCCCAGGGTACCACGACCGACGTTCATTCCTCGAAGTTCGAGAAACAGGTTTTGCAGTTCCGTCCGATTCTCTTCAATCGAGCGCGGCGCGCCGTTACCAAGCTCGTGCGCCGCGTCCAACATTTCGCCGTAGAAGCGAAGATGCTGGCCGTACTCGGCGTTGACATAAAGGCGTGTGCGGTGCAGCAGGAAATCGTCGTCGTCGCCGGTCAAGCCCAAGCCATTGGGAACGGTCGCCAAGGGGCTGATGTTCTGCTCCGACTGATAACGCATGCGATACTGACCGCCTACGTCGACCGTCCAGCAATTGCCGATCGGCAGCCGCTTGAGTCGATCCCCCAGATAGGCACAGCCGCACGAGTCGCACAGGTAGTCGAAGTTATTGTCATAAAAGACAACCTTATGGGACGCGGATCCGGCTTTGGCACAGTCACAGCATCCGCTGCCACCGAGCATCTCCTTGGCGTCGCCAAACTCGCTCGCCGCGGCAACGAAATCCACGGCGGTGGCGGCAGTGGCGGCCGGCACCGAGGCGACGGCTGTCGTAGCGGATGCGGGCAGGGTCAGGGGACCGGCTTCTTGGCCCCAGGCCGCTGGTGCAACGACAACCAGACAGGCGGCGATCATCGCCGCGTGAAATCCAAAGCAACGTCGCATAACCATCGCCTCAAGAGTGAATAAGTAGACGTTTGTTCAAGCGTTACATTCCAAAGCCGCAGGCCATCAGGGCTGCTTCGGCTATACAGATTCTTTCGGCGGTCGTTTTTGCCCGCGCGAATGTGCAATCCAAGAAATTCCGCACAAAAAGCGCGCGGCGCGTCAAACTGTGCGGCTCGTACGCGTTGTGTGCCGTCGGCTGCCAATGCCGAAAGAATCAGTTACATTGACGGGCTGTCAAACGGAAGCAACGGAGGGCGCACCATGCCAGACAAAAAGAAAGACCCTTACCAGGGAATTTACCTTTCCTCGACCGATGCCGGGCTTCCCGATTCGTTCAACAACGACTTCGCGAAGTACACCAATTTTAAGGAGATGGCGGGAGGCGGAAGCGGCGTCCTGCTGTCGTGCCACGACCAAAACCTCGGACGCATTGTCGCCATCAAGAAACTGCTACCTGATCGCAAAGCGGACGCCGTGCAGCGTCGTCGACTGCTGCGCGAGGCCCGCGTCACCGCACAGTTAGCCCACCCCAACACGGTACCCGTTTACGAGATCGGAACGGACGACGAGGGGTGCATCTACTTCGCGATGAAAAAGGTCGAGGGTGAAAACCTGTTTAATATCCTCTGTCGAATCGCGCAGGGTGATCAGAAGACACGGGAGTACTACTCGCTCGATCAACTCCTTGAAGTGCTCGTGCACGCCAGCAATGCCCTGGCCTTTGCCCACACTTCTGGTGTGATCCATCGCGACGTCAAGCCAGAGAATATTCTGGTCGGCTTTTTCGGTGAGGTCTACCTGATGGACTGGGGAGTGGCCAAGGTCTGGGGAATGCCGAACGAAGTCGGAGTGGACGACATGATCAAGAGCGACCTGGATGACCGGTTGACCAATTCCGGAAGAAGGCCGGGGACGCCTTTGTACATGTCACCCGAGCAGGTTCGCGATCTGCCGGTCGACGAACGCACTGACATCTTCAGCATGGGGGTTGTGCTTTACGAGCTGCTCGCATTGCAAGAGCCGTTCAAAGGCGTAACGATCAAGGAGACGTTTGACAATATTCTGCATTACACGCCGCCACCGCCCAGCGAAGTTTCACAGCACCTCGCGGTCCCCAAACGCCTGGATGCAGTCTGCGCGCGTGCCATGCAGAAAAAGCCGGCCGACCGGTACCAGAGCATGCTGGAGATGATCAGCGACATCCGTCGATTTCGCGATGCCGCAATGCAGGCGGACCAAGGTTAGCTCCAGATCGGCATGAGGCCCACGTTTGCCCGCAGACCAATCACTTGGTGCCTAAATCGAAGGCAGCGCCCGTGGTTTGCTGGGGATTCGGAGTCCGTTCGGCAGACGGCCGTCGGCCACGAA
>JAUIHJ010000409.1 GCA_030432015.1 bacterium | reverse complement strand
GCGCACGCCCCGTCAGCGGGACAGGCACTTTTTTCGCCGACAGGCGGTTTTTCGGCAGTTGAATCGAATGCGCGGCGAAAAACGAGCCGGTCCCGGATTGGCGCCGAATTGCAGCCGGTCATTTAGGCTCCAGCATCTCGCCGCGTGGCGGCTGGAACTCATGGGTACGGAGCGCGGTGCATCACCTCACGTTGTCGCGTTCCCGCCATATGTCGCCCCCTCGAACCGGAAGAATTCCGGCAGAACACAGCGACGACGCCCCCCGAGCACCTGCGTTGAAAACAAACCGGCGGCATCCAGAAACCAAGCATTTGTGCTGAAAACGGGGGCCTGCGGCAGAATCCTTCAGATGCATCGCCAAGACCACAGTTTGCGTCGGAGGCTTTGGTAGTTTGGGAGGGATATTCCGGTCGTAAAAACTTTCTGGATTAAGTGGAATTCTAAAAGTTTGACGATTAGGTGTCCGATAACATCCTTTGTCGAATGCTCCGCTCTCGGGGCTCACGGACTGTGAGCACTGCTGGCGTAGTCGATCAGGGGGGAAACTGATCGATCGTCTTGGGAGCACTCCTCATCGTGAGGAGTGCTGCCTGGACGTGACTCCCTTGGTCCATTGCGCCAAGTTTGCGAATCCGAAAGGAAGCGGGAGCCCGATGACCCGACAACTAAGAGCCCAAATCGCCTTACTCCTCGTCGCTTTGACAGCATTTACAGGCTGCCACCCGACGCAACCGTTCTACCTTCATGAGGACGGTGACTTATCGCATTTCATTGACCATGCGACGAGTATCTCCAACCCTGACGTTTACGAGCGAAGCCTCGACGAGGTGACGCATACGCAGGCTCCCTTCACCTTGAGTCGCCCCGGTGAGCCAATTCCCTGGGACCTCTCGTTGGAGGAAGCGATTTCGATCGCCATGAAAAACAGCAAGGTCATTCGTAACCTTGGTGGCGTGACGCAAATCGGCTTTGCCAATGGACTGGTTGACCGAACCGGGAACTCGTCCATCTACGATGTGGCGATTTCCGAAACCAATCCCGGCACGGTGCCACGCGTCGCGATTCCTGGTACGGGCGCCGCGACGGCGACGGGTTCGTCGGATGGCCGCGTCACGGCGAATCAGGTGGGTGGCGTGGAATCCGCACTCGCGGCATTTGACGCACAGTTGATCGCGGCCGGTAACGTGGGCGGTGCCGCTTATGGATCCTTGGACGCGCCGACCAATACGACGGTCGCCGGCAACCCGATTTTCCCCAACTTCAACGAGGGGGATCGCGGTGGCATGCGAGTCAATCTGGCCAAACGGACCGCATCCGGTGCGACCTTCTCAGTCGCCAGTATCACCGACTACGACAATACGAACTCGTTCGGCAACGCTCGCGAACTGCAAAGTTTCTGGACACAAAATGTAGAAGTTGAATGGCACCAGCCGCTCTTGCGAGGTGCCGGAACGCAGATCAACCGAATTCCGATCGTCCTGGCTCGGATCAACACCGACATCAGTGCCAACAACTTTGAACTCAATGTCCGCAACCTGGTGCTGGATCTCGAGAAGACCTACTGGGACCTGTACTGTGCGTACCGCGCGGTGGAGACGGCGAAGATCGGGCGTGACAGTGCCCAGGTCACCTGGAACAACACCAATGAAAAGAAACTGGGTGGGCTGGAAGACACGCAGCATGAAGCGCAAGCTCGCGAACAGTACTTCTTCTTTCGAGCTGCCTTGCAGCAAGCGTTACAGCAACTGTATAGCGTCGAGGGCAACCTGCGGTTCCTGATGGGATTGTCTGCCACTGACGGTCGCACGATCCGTCCCAGTAGCGACCCCACTGCCGCGAGGATCGAGTTTGATTGGACTGCCATTCACACCGAAGCACTCGTCAGGAGTCCCGAACTACGCAGTCAGAAATGGGCGATCAAGCAACGCGAGCTGGAACTCTTGAGTGCCAAGAACCAGTTGCTCCCGATCCTCAACGCTGGCATTGTCTATCGCTGGTTAGGCTTGGGCGACACGCTGCTGGGCGACAACAGCAATCCTGCGGGCAATCCTTTTCCCGCTGCTGGTTCGACCGCCTGGGACGAATTGCTGGGAGGGAACTACCAGGAAGGCGGAATCTTCCTGGACTTCCAGATGCCGGTTGGATTTCGCCGCGAAATGGGCGGCGTCCGAAACGCACAGCTTCAAATCGCACGAGCCAAGGCTGTCCTGGAAGACATGGAATTGAACACATCGCACCTGCTGTCGGGGGCGATTCGGAATCTTGATTTTCAATACGAGCAAGCCCAGTCGCACTTCAATCGCTGGCAGGCGTCGCAGACGGAGGTCGAAGCATTAGAGGCCCTGCATGTGGGCGGCAAGGATACGCTGGATATCGTGTTGGAAGCTCAGCGGCGTCGTTCGCAAGGCCAGATCGATTTCCACCGTGCTCTGTGCGACTACAACAAGGCCATCGCCGACGTTCACTTCTTCAAGGCGTCGCTTCTGGAATACAACAACATCTATCTGTCCGAGGGTGCCTGGCCTGAGAAGGCCTACTACGATGCCCTGGGGCAGGCCCGCGAGCGTGACGCCAGCTACTACATGGACTATGGCTGGACGCGACCGGGTGTTGTCAGCCAAGGCCCCGTCCCGGGAAGTGGCGCGAGTATCGAAGGGATGATGGTTGTCCCCGGGGAAGACTTCCAGCCTTACGAATCGGTGCCTGCGGAAGTGGTGCCGGCTGAGCAGGTACCGGCCGGTCAACCTACGCTGGCCGATCCAGCCGCTCGAGACATCACGCCGTTGTCGGAACCCGAACGTCGGGGACCGATTTCGACCCGGCCGGACGGGCCGACATTGAACGGCCCACGCCGGGCCGAGGCGTCTCCTGTGCGGTCCTACAACTGGGGAACGTTGCAACTTGATACTCCCGAGGTCGTCGTCCAGGAAGAGCCGAACGCCCTGCGGCAGGCAACCTTCAAGCAAGGGCAGGCGGGGACGACCGCCGGCACGGTAAAGTAAGACGTGCTGGAAAGGCGAAGCGGTCGGCCAGCCGCCCGCTGCGCCTTGTCCGACGCGTCCCCTTGGCCGCCAGCAGGTCGGCGGCGGGCAGCTTGTCCGACACCAGAAACGCCGGCAATTCGCCCGGAGCTGGCGCCGAGAACAGTGCCGGCCCCGCTGGCGACTCCGGGTTCGTCGCGTCCGTGAACCTCCGGCACCGCCCCTTCGATCACGCACGGCGCCCCTTTACAATGAGCCCGTTACAATCTTTGGGCTCCCCTGAGGGGGCCTTTCTCAAACCGCCGGTTCCGCGGTGGTTGTTGGTTCGGCTCATGGCGGGTGCTTGGCATGTTCTTCTGTTTTGATGGCGTCGACGGTGTTGGCAAGACAACGCAGCTCGAGCTGTTCTGCCAGTGGCTCCGTGAGCGGGGTGACGATGTCTTGACGTGTCGCGATCCAGGAGGCACTCGGCTCGGCGAGACGATTCGCGACATCTTGTTGGAACATAGCGACATCACGATCGGCGCGCGGAGCGAGATGCTGCTGTATATGGCATCGCGAGCTCAGTTGGTCGACGAAGTCATTCGACCGGCGCTGGCCATGGGCAAGACCGTCGTCTCCGATCGTTTCCTGCTGGCGAACGTGGTTTACCAAGGCCATGGCGGCGGCCTCGACGTTCCGAGCCTTTGGAACGTCGGGCTGGTCGCCACTGCGGGGTTGCAGCCCGACCTGACTTTCTTACTGGATATGCCGGCGGCGGAATCGGTGCAACGCATCGGCCGCGAACCGGATCGTATGGAGGCCCGCGGCACGGAGTTCATGGAACGCGTGCGGCAGGGCTTTCTCGTCGAAGCGAAGCAACGCGAGGCAATCGTGGTCGTTGATGCGGCCCAGGAAGTGCAGGCAGTCCACCGAGCCATCTGCCAGGCGGCCGAGCAAATCTGCGTCAAGAGACCTTCCCAACCCTAACGCCGAGTACACGATGACGTGGTCCGATATCAAAGGGCATGAGGAATTGGTCGAACGGTTTCGCCGTGCCGTGACACGCCAGCGGTTGGCGAGCACGTTCCTGTTCGTCGGTCCTGCGGGGATCGGTAAGATGATGTTCGCGAGAGAATTGGCCAAGGCGTTGCTGTGCGAACAACATCATGACACCGAAATGCTGGCTTGCGATCACTGCCCTGCATGCCTGCAGGTGGCGGCAGAATCACATCCCGACCTGGAGATTGTCAGCAAGCCAGAAGATAAGAGCGTCATCCCGATCGAGCTGCTGATCGGCGACTCGGACCACCGCCGACGTGAAGGACTATGCCATAACATCTCCTTAACGCCCTTTCGTGGCGGACGGCGGATTGCAATCATCAACGACGCGGATTTTCTCAATCAGGAAGGCGCCAACAGTCTCCTCAAGACGCTCGAAGAACCGCCCCCACGTTCGGTAATCATCTTGATCAGCGCCAGCGAGCAGAAACAGTTACCCACGATTCGTTCACGCTGTCAGGTCATCCGATTTCGGCCACTGCCAGAGGAAGTTGTTGCCGAAGCCCTCCTCGCCACCGCCAGCGTGGCAACCGTCGAGGACGCACGGCGACTCGCGAAAATCAGCGAAGGGAGTGTTGCCCGTGCACTGGAGTTTGCCGATGCCGCCGCGGCAGACTTTCGCCAAACACTGGTGTCCCACCTGGGCAAGTCCGACTGGAGTCCTCAGCAGTTGGTCGGCGCGATTACCGCCTATGTCGAGGAAGCGGGAAAAGATGCCACTGCACGTCGCACACGATTGGTCAACGTGATCAATCAGGCCGCGAACTACTTTCGCCAGGCCATGCGCGAGGCCGCCGACAGGACCGGCCGGCCCGATGACGGATCGTCACCACGGGCGGTTGGCTGGACGGGCGACGCCCAGCAGGCCTCGGAGTGCGTGCAACGCTGTCTTGCCGCCCAGGCCCATGTCCTGGCCAACGCCAATCAGGCGACTCTGATCGAATGCTGGATCGACGATCTGGCGGCATTGGCGCGGGCGTGACCACTGCCGGTCGCCCAGCCGCAGTGATTTCATGCCTTCACGGCGACGCATCTTCGGACCCGTGAAGCGTCAGGATCAGGCGCCGCCGGCCTCCGTGGTTGCGGTGCTCGCAGAGGTAGATCCCCTGCCAGGTACCCAACGCCAGACGCCCATGCTGCACCGGGACTGTGACCGAAGCACCCATCAACGAGGCCTTCATGTGGGCGGGCATGTCATCAGGGCCTTCCATCGTATGCACGTAGGGAAATTGCTCGGGAACGATCGTGTTGATCAGGCTCTCCATGTCGACTTGAACGTCTGGGTCGGCGTTCTCGTTGATCGTCAGGGAGGCCGAAGTGTGTTGGATGAAAACGGTCAATTGTCCAACTCGAATGCCGGAGATTTCCGGCATCGCATCGACGATTTTTGACGTAATTAGGTGATAACCACGCCGACTGGGGGAGAGCTCAAGCTGCTGTTGATACCAGCCCATGGGGGAAAATCCTACCTAGTGAGAGCGTTCAACCATTTTGTTGAAAGAAATTCAAGGTGTGGGAAAATGAATTCCTTGACAAACGATTTCACCCGTGAATAATACCTTGGCTTAACCAACGCCACGTCGTCCGGCGTTCGGTCAGACCGACAAAAATTTCCCACCTACTTCGGTCTGAACATCGATTACCAACATTGCCGGCGATCTGCATCGTCTCTTCAATCACAACCTGTGTGGCCTGATTCAGGTCCCAACCCAGACATTGTCGCGTCGCCAGACGCATGTTCAATATTTTGCGTACAGTGCTCCCGCACCACACCATTGCTAAGGATTTGACCCATGTCGAAAGTAAACAACGTTTTTGAGGCCATTCTAAAGTACGGTCACGACGAAGATTTCATGCCGGTGGACTCGGATGAGTTTGAGCCGACCGATGCTCCCGCCGGATCGGAAGAGAAGATCGACATCCTCCGCCGTCGCGTGGAGTTTGGTTTGCCACTTTGGCACAACCACGACCGAGTCGACTACACGGGATTGACCGGAGCGGTTCGCCCACGCGAATAGTTGAAAAGGTCCCGATCGTGAAGAAAGAAGGGTGTCTTACGACACCCTTTTTTCATGCGCTGTTGTCTAGCGGGCAACACCTTACACGATGCCCGATCGCCGGGCTATTGCTTGCTACCGTAAGCCGCTTCAAACGCCGCCTTTTCGGCCTGCGTCTGTTCCGCTGCGGCGATCGCCTTGCTGGCAGCCTCGAGTGCTTGCGTGGAAGAGGCTGTCTGTGCGGCGAGCTGCGTCTTCAGTGCTTCTTGGTCGGACTGCAGTTTCACGAGCCGCGCCTGCAGGTCCTCGATCTCCTTGGCAATGCCTGCCATGATGGCAACTTGATCGGCCGCTTGGGTGTCCATCGCTTTTCGCTTGTTTTCCGCCTCCAATGCTGCGGTCTCGGCAAGCGCTGCCGCTTTTTGGGCTTCCGCTGCGGCGGCGGTTAACTGGGTTCCGACCGCGGCAAATGCCGCTTGCTCTTGAGCCGCTTGCTCAGCTGCCGCTTTCGAGCCGGCCGCCTGCTGCTGGGCGGCATCGGCCGCAGCCTTCACGGCCGCGAGCTGTTTGTCGTAGGCCGCCTTGTCTGCTTGTGCCTTGTCGGCAGCGGCCTTGGCGGGTGCCACCCGGGCGACTGCTGCGGTCTCCGCCGCCGTCGTTTCGGTCAGGCCCTTATCCGCCGCCAGTTTGTCTGCCAGGGCCTTGACGTTGGCGGCTGTGGCCGTGGTGAGGGCTGTTGCTGCGGCGGTCGCTACAGCTTGCTTCGCCTTCAGCAGTTGTTCGGCAGCCACCTGGGCCTCCTGGCCTTTCTTGGCCGCATCTGCCGCTGCCAGGGCAGCCTGCGTGGCCGCTTCCGCCTTCGCAGTCATCTCGGCCGCGATTTTCGCAGCGGCAACCCGCTCGGCTTCCGCCTTGATCGCGACCTCGGTGTACTCCTTCGCTTTTGCCGCGCCAGCCTGGGAACTTGCCGTTGAGACTGCCAGGCTTGCAGCAATCAGTGCCTTCTTCGCCGCGTCGGGTTCGGCCGCCAGTTTCGCCTCTTCCGCCTTGCGTTCGTTTTCCAAACTGTCCGCAACAGCTTTTGCGGCGGCGGCAGTCGCTGCCGCGCTGGCGCCAGCGGCGGTTCGCTGTTGAGCCACGGCGACCGACTTATCTTTTTCCGCGTTGGCCGCGGTGGCTGCAGCCGCCGCAGCGGCACTCTTTTCCGCCGCAGCCTTGGCGGCAGCAGCCTTAGCCGCCAGGTCCTTTTCAGCAGCAGCTTGTTCGTCAGCCGCTTTCTTGTTCGCAGCGGTTGCTGCGGCCAAGGTGGCTGCGGCCTCGGTTGCCTTGTTCGCCGCGGTTTGGGCGCGCGTGGTCGCGGCCGCTTTCGCGGCGGTTGCCTGCGTGGCGGCTTGCATGGCCGCGGTGTACGCAGCGGCTGCGTCTGTGGCCAACTTTGCCTTAGCCTCGCCAACCTTTTGTGCTGCGGCGAGATCGGCCGCTGCCTTCGACGCGGCTGCCTGATCGGCCTCGGCTTGTTGCTTGGTATTTAGAGCGACCATCGCCAGCGTGGGGGGATTGGGCGGCAGTTGGGCAACGTCTTTGCCGTCGGCCGCTTCCCACAT
>JAUIHJ010000408.1 GCA_030432015.1 bacterium | reverse complement strand
GTGTGACCAGTGGTGCCCCGCCGCCGGTGGCCGTGATATCGGCCAGGCTGACGTCCACGTCGAATGCGCCCTGCACCGCGTTGTCCAGCGTGACCGTAAACAGCAGGCCGCCGCCTTCGACCACGGTCACATCTTCGACCGTGACAGCGGAAGTGTCATCGTCGGTAATGGTGGTGGTTTGCTGCTGGACTCCATCTTCGGTGGCATTGGTGACGTTCGTGATATCGGCGATCACCGTCTCGTCGTTCTCGTCGATCACATCCTGCACGGCGATGACCGTGATCGAACCGCTGGTATCGCCGGCGGCGATGACGATTTGGGTCCCGGACCGGGTGTAATCATCCGTCAGATCGGCCGTGCCGCTAAAGCCCAGGTCAACGGTGACCGGTAAACTTGAAGGGGCGGAGAGCGTCGCGGTAAAAGTGGCGACACCGCCGTTCTCAACAATACTGGGATGGTCGACGGCCAGAGTGACGGTGGGCGCATCGTCATCGTCGATAATGGTCACTTCATGCATCGCCGGCGTGGCGATGGAAATCTGGTTGGATGGATCGACGAGGTTGCTGAGTTCCAATTTGATCGTCTCGTCGAACTCGTCAAAAAGGTCGTTGGTGATCGTGATTGGAACCATCACAGTCGTTCCATCGATGCTGCCTGCTGGAAACGTCACCGCGGTTGGATTGGTAAACGAATAGTCATCGCTTGCGGATGCCGTTCCCGTCAGCAGGTCATCTACATTGACAGTGACATTGTCGGCGAGCACACCCGACGGCAGATTCAGAACCAGCTTTACGGTATGCGTGCCACCGGTCACATTCTCGTCAACGCTGCTTGCCGATGTCTGAAAGGAAATACTGCCGGCGGCATAGATGGGAAGGTCGTAATCCTCGACTTCGCCGTCTTCGGCAAAACCTGTGGATTCAAGTCCGCCGGCGGTGCTAAACCGAAAGCGGGTTCGCGCGCCGTCGAAGGCCGGGACATCGAGTGCGACAAAACTCAGGTTGTTCGTACCCGCCGACAGCGTTACATCGGTGAAGATCTGTTCGCCCGCATCGGTCCAATCACCGTCGTCGTTGTAGTCAACCCAGGCATTCAGCTTGCCGGCGGTTGATGCATCGACGTTCACACGAATCGTCTTGGTGGCGACAAATGGATCGAGGAAAATGACACCGTCCTCATCGTCGTTGCCATCGGTGTCGTCACCTGTTGAGCCAACTTGGGGTTGTCCGTCAGGTTCGGCGTCGATCGAGGCCCCCAAGTGCACACCGTCAACGATGCGATGTCTCGCGCCGTCACTGGCGAAGAATGTCGGCGACACAGGGTCGAAGGCGTCTCCGAAATCGAGACGATGATTGCCGAAGTTGATATTTGTTGCCGTGTCTCCGCTACTCAGCGAGATGTCGTGCGTGCCTTGAAAAGTAAACCAACGCCCAAACACACCCTCGTCGTCGCCGCTGCCTCGGCCAGCCCAAACCGCAAGGAAATCGCCACCGCGGTCAATGCCAACCATGGGAATCCGTTGGTCGCCTGTGGTTGTATGGTTGACCGCAAACTCGCCGCCGACTGCGCCGCCGGCGCCGTTAAATCGCTGGCCAAAGACCCCGAAGCAATCGCCATCCTGGTTTAAGGTCTCCCATGCCACCACATAATCACCGAAATGGTTCATGGCGATTGCCGGATATTGCTGCAAACCGGCGGTTGCGGAATTGACCAATACTTCGTCTTCCAGCGGCGTGCCGCTGGAACTAAAACTGCGGCGATAAATGCCGTCGGCATCACCGACGCCGGCACCATGCCAGACCACGACCATGGTATCGCCGATGCCAACGGCAACCCGCGGTCGTGTCTGAACCCCGGCGACTGTCTGATTCGCGCGGGTTTCCGAGCCGACCGAGGCGCCAAAAGCATCGTATCGCTGGAAGAAGACGCCGTCCGCATCGCCGGGTCCGTTTCCGAACCAAGTAACAATAAATCCGCCTGTGCGATCGATGGCGATCGACGACACCTCCTGGTTGCCGGACGTCGTCGTGTTGACCAAGAATTCTGGGCCGAGCGGCGTGCCTGTGGCATCGAAGCGGCGAGCATAAACGTCATTGCCGACCCGGAGCCAGGCGACAACAAAATCGCCATTCGGCTGGACGGCCACGACCGGGCTGCGTTGATCTCCACCGATCGTGGTGTTGACAATGAATTCTGCGCCCAACGGCGTTCCGTCGGCTGCGAACTGGCGCACCACAACGTCATCAGCACTCCCGCCCGACGGCGTACGACTGGTCCAGGCTACCGTGAAGTTGCCAGCCGCATCCATCGCCACGGACGCCTCTTTCTGGTCGCCGGAGGCAGCGCTGTTCACCTGAAACTCAGCACCCAGTGGGAGCCCTTGATCATCCAGTCGCTGACCAAAAATGCCAAATTTGTCGCCATCCTGGAATTCGCTTTTCCAGACGACGACGGAGTGGCCATCTTCCGCGGTGGCAATGGCGGAAGGGCTTTGGACCGAAGTGGTCTGCAGATCAGCCGTATGCGTGTTGACCCGAAACTCGTCTCCAGCACCCAGCGTGGTCGGCAGCGGATACGACTGGTGCCAACCGGACTTTTGAATCTCCCGCACGGTGTAATCGCCGGGTGCGAGTCCGTCGATCCAGTACATCCCGGTTTCATCGACCTCTTCGGTCGCCGGGTTATCGTCCATGGTCGTCGTTGTGACGTGGACTGCGTTTCCCTGGCCGTCAGTGCCCTCGACAACAACCGTCCAGCCGGCAAGGAACGGTTCGTCGTCATCGCGAACACCGTTGCCATTGTGATCTTCCCATTTCTGTCCATGGATCGAGCCCGGTTGATAGTTGGCAAAGTCCTGGCCGGTCGCAAGGTCGCCACTTTCCAGCGTGACGGGCGGACGCGAGGCCGTTGTCAGGCTGAAATTGTCAAAGGATTGTCCATCAGCAAGCTGGTAAAGAGCAACCTCGCCACTGTCGAAGGCGACCGTCGACAACGTCGTGGCGGGAGTCTCGGCGCCGTCCACGTAAACCGCGTAGTGATTACCTTGAACTTCGATGCGGAGGTGGGCGTCGCTGACGCCGGGCTCAAACAAGCCAGCAACCGGATTCAAGGTCGAACCGTACGAATACCCGCTCAGTACGCCATGCCAATAAAGCCCGGTTCCGGTCCCGGTGTCGCCGCCAGTCACCAACAGGATGCCGGTGCGACCGATGGTCGTTCCAGGGGCCGGTGTACTGCGCAGCCAGATACCTCCGTCCTGGATGTCGTTCACATCGACTTCCACCGTGAAGTCGGTCAGTTGCTGTGGCAGCGACGAGTGCGTATTGGGAAAATTGTCGAGTACGGCGGCCTGGTAAGTGCCTCCCACCGCCGTCCACGCGCCGCTTTCGTTCCGCCACAAAGGCGAAGGGCCATTATCAAAATTGTCGCTGAACGACGGAGTGGGTCTCCAGCCGATGGGCACTGTTTCCGTTGTGATGTAGTCGCCTGGCGACAGTTCGTCAAACCAAAACAGGCCGCGTTCGGTCTCGGGATCGATCGTACCGCTCTCGTCCAGGTCCATGTCCATGGTCGTTGTCGTCAGCGTGACCGATTGCCCCTGGCCGTCCGTTCCTGTCAGCGTAATCGCAACCCCGTTCAGGCCCGGCTCGCCTTCGTCACGAACACCGTTGCCATTGAGATCTTCGAACTTCTGACCGTGGATCGAACCGGGCCGATAGTTGCCAAAATCACGATCTTCGATCACCTCGCCACTTCCCAGCGTCACGCTATATGTCCCCTCGGCCGGATAGCTCTGCTGCCAGCCGGCGAGTTGTTGTTCACTGACGGTGTAGGTTCCAGGCAACAGGCCAGTGAACCAATACATGCCTGTCTCGTCGATTTCGTTCGTCGCGGGATCGTCCGACATCGTGGTCGTTTCCAGGTGCACGGAATTTCCCAGCCCATCGACGCCATCCAGCACGATCGGCCAATCGGCGAGCAACGGCTCGTTATCGTCGCGCACGCCGTTGCCATTGACGTCCTCGAACTTCGCCCCATGGATCGAACCCACGGCGGCATTTCCGAACACCAACGGCGTGCCCAACACGACTTCGATTCGCGGGTCACCTGGCTCCAACATCGCTTGACCCGCTTCCGCGACGAACTCGTGACGACTCGGCAGGTCGAAGGTGTTGGTGCCGGGCGCGCTAAACGTCAATTCGAGCGTCGGGGCAAGTCGCAGATTTGGCAGCTGCGCCTGCCCTTCTCGACTGTCGATCGTGATGCTTCCAGGCAGGCTTGGCGAGACCTTTGTTTCGATCCCGAGGATGCCGCCGGAAGCGACAAACGTGCGAATAAAATCGACGTCGAGGTCGGCCTGAAATGGATTGGCAACATCGGCACCGGAGGTCGAGACGATCTGACCTAGCAGCGTAGTTCCGGCATTCGCATCGGCTAATGTAACGGCGCCATCGCCGCTGTAGCCGAACAGGTCGATAGCGACCGTGGCGTTCGCGTCGGGCCGTTGGGTCCCGTCGATGCGGCCGATCAGCCGCGCGGAGGTAAGTATGCCGCCAACCGGCCGGATTAGGCTCGCCAGGTCGAACTCGAGTATGGCACGGCGCTCAAGGTCGGCCTGAACGGCACTGTCGATCAAAATTGTTTGCAGGTTCGTCGACGATGTGTTGACCAAATTGAAGTCACCAAGTGGCTGGTCGTCGTGCACGTAACCATCGACGTTCACGATCGACGTGGCAACCACCGGACCCCACGGCGCGGTGGCAACAAATCCACTCGGCACGGTTTCCGTCAGCGTGTAGCCAGTTGCCGGCCCGCTGCCGGCAATGCTGGGCGCCAGACCTTCAATCCAAAACTCGCCATCGTCGTCGGTCGTCGTCGCGCGCGTTACCGGGTTGCCCTGACCATCAGTGCCGGTCAGGACAATCTCAATGCCCGCGATCCTCGGTTCGTCGTCGTCGACGCCATTGCCATTAAGGTCTGCATACTTGTAGCCGTGCAGCGAACCGGGAACATAATTGCCGAAGTCGCGGCCTTCAATCACGGCATTGCGGACGATCGTCACTTCATGCTCGCCAGCCGCCGGGAAGGACTGCACCCAACCCGACTGTGGCACTTCGCGAACCACGTAATCTCCGAGAAGCACATCGTCGAACCAGTACCAGCCCGGATCGCCGTTGTGGGTCATCGTAACTTGAGTGTCGATGACCTCTGACGTCGTCGGGTCGACCAATTCAATGGTCCAACCGTCCAATCCAGGCTCACCGGCGTCTCGCACTCCGTCGCCGTCAAGATCCTCAAACTTTTGACCGTGCACCGAACCGGTCGGTTGGTAGTTTCCAAAATCCACATTTTCAACCCGTTCACCCAAACCGACATTGATAATGTGGACACTTGGATCACCGGGAAATTCAATCTCGATTTGCAAGATCGGGCGTTTGTCGGCGTCCTCATGGTCTGAAGAGGCGAATGCGAATGAAGTCGCACCCGTTGACTCGTTCGGTGACCGCAAGAGCAAACCAAGATTCGGGACCGTCCCATCGATCCATCCTTTGACCGTGGAGGTGTCGAGGTCAATCCAATTGGTCCCGAAGCCGCTGGTAACGACGGCCGAACCGATCGGGTTGGCGATGTCGGACGAGGCTGCCGAGAAACCGGCGCCGTCCGCGGCCCGAAAACCGCTGATTCCCGGCCAGGCGTTCGCGCCATCGTGCGTTTGCCATGTCGCGCCATCAGCATTGCTGGTTCCTTCGACCCAGCCTTGCAGCATCTGATAAACGTCCAGTGGCAGCGCCGAGACAGCAGACTCGACGTGAGTCAGTCCAAGTCGCGCCGACGTGACGACATGCTGGCTGGACAAGGGCGGAAGTTCTGAAAACTCAATCAGGGACCGCTCCCATTGGCCATGATTGCCCGTCTGCCCGATGACGAGCAACGGTCCGGCACCGAGGTTCTGGTTGGCGCGAAATTCGGTTCCTTCTCCGCCGCGGCTGAGGAACGCATCTTTTCCTGCGGCACCATCCGGTTGGAGCGTGAAGACCTGTTGCCCGGGGATGGTTGGATAGGTCTGCTCCCAACTCGGCTGCTGGACCTCGCGGATAAAATAGGTCCCGGGGGTAAGGCCGCCGAACCAGTACAGCCCTTGTTCTGTGATGGGGTCGATCACCTCGTTGCCATCGAGGTCCATCGAGTGGGTAACCTGGCTGGCGACAATATTGCCGTCATTGGCATTCACGATTTCGATGGTCCAGCCATTGAGGCCCGGTTCGTTCGACTCGCGCACGCCATTGCCGTTGATGTCGTAGAATTTCTGCCCATGGATCGATCCGGAATCGACAATGTCGACCAGATAATCTTCCGCTTCGCCGTCAGCCGACAGGCCGGTGGGCAGCAGATTTCCAGTACTGCTGAGCCGGAAGCGAGCGCCGGTTGTCCCTTCCTCGGCCGTGACAGGGACCAGGAAATCAAACGTCTGGAAGCCGCCTGTAAGCACCAATGAGGTGGCAATCTGTTCATCGAACGTAAATTGCTCGTCACCGTTGAAATCGATCCAAGCATCCAGAAAGGCGTTGGGCGCGCCCGTCACCACCGAAGTGATATCAACGGTCGCCATCTGCCCTTGAACCAGCGGCGTGTTGAAGCTCACTCCATCGTCGTCATCGTTCTCCGCCAGGTCGTCACCTTGAGCATTTGGGTGCGGCTGGCCATCGTTTTCGCCGTCAACGGAGTCACCCAGGTAGAAATCGGGAATCAGGGCGTGGCTTGGCCCTTCGTCGACCCCCAGCGTCGGATAATCGAGTGGCAGATCACCCCAATCCCGCAACGTGGGCGTGAAATTCTCAATGAACACGGTCGAGTCAAGCGCAGCGTCGCTGGCATCGGCAATCGCCAGGCGAATATGGTTGGTCGCATCCTGGAGAACCGGCGCCGCAAACGACAAGACCACCGTCATCCCATCGTACTCGATGTCGATCAGGCCGCTGCCGTCGGTCAAGTCGTTGTTGACGAAGAGATCGGGGTTGGAACGCGGGTCCGTGTCGAAAGGGTTCCCATTGTTAATCGAATTGATCGAAACAGCCGGCGTGCCTGGCCCGCCGCCAGTCAGGTTGGTCAGTGGCAGAGCCGGCACCACGCCGTCGCCATCGAAGAAATCACCCGCGCCGCCAAAGTACGGCCTGACTTGAACCAACGCACTCGCATCAACGCTGCCGAAGAGCGCGCCCAGAACTGCATTCGCAGTGCTTATCAGGTTGCCCGAGTCGTCGGTCTGCAGGCTGACCTCGATATCCGTCCCGTTGACCGACACGGCAATGGCGCTGTTGGCGACACCGGGATCGATAAATCCGATTCGTATCCCGTTGCCAGCGACGCCGGATGTCACGGCCGTGAAACGTAGATCGTTGTCGTCACCGGCCAGTTGCAGGTCGAGCTTGGCCGGCAGAATCGCCGGAACGACTGCGTAGTTCACGCCGTTGACCACGAACGCGAAGACATCATTGAACTCGGTGTTGGTATATTCGTTGTATTCGTCAGAAGCAAAGACATAGCGGAAACGCACCGTATCCGTGTTGGGGATAAAGTCGAACTCCAGCACCGTTGCGTCGTACGTGGTGAAACCGGAGAGACT
>JAUIHJ010000407.1 GCA_030432015.1 bacterium | reverse complement strand
GGTCGGACAAGGTCAAAGAAAAAATTCGCCGCAGCCGCATCGAAGGGACCCGCTTGTTGTGCGAGGGGTTGGCCAAGATGCAGACACCTCCCAAAGTTCTAATTTGTGCGTCTGCGACAGGATTTTATGGCGATCGCGCAGACGAGATCTTGACCGAAGAATCGGCCGCTGGATCCGGATTTCTGGCGGAAGTGGTTCAGGCGTGGGAGGCGGCGACGCAACCTGCCCGCGACGCTGGAATCCGCGTTGTTAATCTTCGCTTTGGGATGATCCTCAGCCCACAGGATGGCGCCTTGGCGAAAATGTTGCTGCCTTTCAAGCTGGGCGCAGGCGGACCGGTCGGCAATGGGCGGCAGTATTGGGGGTGGATTTCGATTGACGACGCGGCGGGCGCGATTCACCATGCGCTCATGACTGATGCCTTGGCCGGGCCGGTGAATGCGGTGGCCCCGCAGGCGGTGACCTGTCAAGAGTTTACCAAAACACTGGGGCGGGTCTTGAGTCGGCCAGCTTTCATCCCGATGCCTGCCTTCATGGCCCGCATCGGGCTGGGAGAAATGGCGGACGGACTGTTACTGGCGAGCACGCGTGTCGAGCCGGTTGAGCTCCAACGGTCCGGCTATCAATTCCGTCAGCCGACGTTGGATGGGGCGTTGCGACATCTGCTCGGAAGGACATCCAAGTCATGAGCCCGACCAAGGCACGTCCAATGGTATTTGATGCGTGATCGCGGCATCCAATCCACGCTGACGCTGGCAGTTCATGCTGGTTGGTCATGCTGGCAGATCACGCTGGTTGGTCGGGTCGGTATCGATTGTGGACCGCTCGCACGAGTCTGATTGACGACGGCAATCAGTTGTGCGTGCTCAAGGCTGGTTGCGCCACGTGATCTCACTGGCTTAACCTCGGAATCCACGCCACACGTTGTTCAACTTGGAAGGTGAAGCCATGGTCTTACGTGTCGTTCTCTCGGTCTTTGTGCTGCTGTCATTGCTTGATTGCGTCGCCCGTTCAGAAGACCCAGCCCGGCCGGAGCGGGTCCATCGAATCTCCTTGAAAGAGTACGAGGCGACTCTCAACTTCTGGCAACAAGCCCATCCCACAATTTTGGACGTCGAACGCGCTGGACTTTCGATGGAAGGACTGGGGCTTTACCTGTTGAAGATTACCGATCCTGAGGTCCGGGCCGAGGACAAACAAGTCTGTCTGATCACATCGCTGCACGGCGGGCCCGAACGGTCGGGGACGACGACGATCCTGCATTTGATCGATTGGCTACTCGGTGATTCGGACGAGGCGGAAGAGACGCGTCGTAAGCAAATCGTCCTGATCATGCCGATCAACCATCCCCTGGCGTTTTTCGAGACCGATCGATTTCTCAATGCCGCGAAGATTGACCCGTATACCGGCGGTGGCCCGCAGCATTGGGACCTGGCGAAGCTGGAGTACAAATCCGCTGACCGGGCGCCGGAAGTGAAAGTCGTGCTCGACGTGGTCGACCGCTGGCAACCTGAAGTCCATGTGGACGTACACGGCACCGGACTGCAAGAGTATCCGGACGACGAGTTGGGCGACCGCACGCGATATCAAGGTCAGATCATGTTTGAGGTGACGGGCTCCGCCTATTCAAACTACGCCTTGCGACCTTGGGATTGGCGCGTGACCGAAGCAATCATCCAGGCCGGTATCGAGGCAGGTTATCCATCGGATCGGTTTGAGGCCGATGGCCAACGTTCGTTTCACGGCCCGGTGATGAACCCGATCGCCGATCGCACATGGCGGGGTCAGCCCAATTTTTACACGGCCCAGTACGGCTATGCCAAATATCACACCATGGTCATGGCCTTCGAGGTGGGGTGGGAGCAGAGTGGCGTCGCACGCTTGAAAGGTCTGCTTCGCATCGGAAACCGCCGCTGGCAGTCTGAGCCAAACGCCGGCTATCCCGTGGATCGCGTCAAACCATTCATCGGTCACTTTGTCACGTCCTGGGGACGTAACGCCGCCGAGCGTCGTCGCAGCCGCGTCGAGCTGTGGCAGAAGCAAGGGCGTTTCACGCAGGCCGTGCTCTACCCGCAAACCGATGGTCGTGACACGTACTTCGTCGCCACTTCGCAACGGGCCGGAGCTGTTCTCTCAAAGAGCACGCCGGAATTTCTGGCCGCCGTCGCGCAACACGAAGGCATCGATGCGGCGGCGGTCGCGAGCTATGTGGAGGCGGGTCCGGAGGTCATGTTGGCGGTCGACGCCAGCCGGTCGCAGGGCGATTCGGACCAACCCCTTGGCAACGGTATCGGGTTCCGCTTGCGCTTGCCCTACCAAAAGCCGGCCATAACCGCCGTCAAGCTCAACGGCGAATTGCTCGCCGAGAGTTCGACCGACGGTTTTCAAACATGGCAGGCCAACGGATTTACTCAAGTCCAGATTCATGTGCCACCGGAAAAAGCAGCTCGGCAGGATCTGTATCTGGTAACGTGCGAATATCGACCCGAAGTGAAACGCCGCATTGGCTGGACGCCACCACGCGAAGTGCTGGAATTGTTGAAGCAACAATGAGCGCACCTGCGACTCGAATCGGGCCGTTCGCGGACGTGGTCAAACTTGCCTATTCAATCGGGATGGTGTAGCTGATGGCCCCAATGGGCTGGCCTTCTTTCACATCGCCGTAGTGCTCGTGGCACATGATGCACTTTTTCATGACCACCGGGACGGGTGTTACGGTGCGCAGCAGCGGCTTTCCGTCGACGGTGACGACCTGCTCGTAGAGTTTGGCGCCAGCTTTGAGTTGCTTGATCCCCTCACGCTCGAAGTCATCCTGCGCGACATTCTTGTCCTCGTACGGTTCGCCGGTGGCATCGATCAGCCGCACTTTATTGTCACCGGACTTTGAGATGTTGTCGAACAAGAGCACCGCGGCGCTCCCGGCGGCAAAGTCATCTTCGTCATGGACGTACTTGTCAGTCACCATCACAACGGTCTGCTTAAAGATGTTGTCCAGTGTTTGGGTCATCTTCCGTGTCCGCTGGAGAGCCGCCTTTTTGACTTTGGGTGCCGCGGCCTCGTCGGCAGCCGTCGCCAAGCGAGTCGTCTTCGGCACCGTCAATACGATGACCGCGAGACCGAGCACAACACAGACGGAAAGGATAAGTCGTTTCTTCATTGCATTCCTCAAAGTGAAGACCATGGAAGTGGAGAATCCGGGTGAAAGTCGGGATGATCGTGTCTTGTCAAACCGGTCACTTCGTCGCCGAAGCGACACGGCCAAATTGGCGTCGTGTGGGGGCGACATCCGCCAGCGTGACGTTGTTCAGGTACTCGATCTGAACGCGTTCCGCTTCCGCCAAGGTTTCCTTCAGCTTGCAAAAAGGCTGAATCGAACAGACATCCTCGGTGGACACGCACTCCAACAGGTGCATGTTTCCCTCAAAGGCCTCGATTACGTCGCCCAGCCGAATTTCCTCGGGTTTCTTGGCAAGTTCGATCCCACCGCCGATTCCACGGATGCTGCGAATGTAACCCTGCCGCGCAAGTTGGTTGACGACCTTGGCCATGTGGTTTGGCGAAACTCCGTACAGATCGGCCACCTTTGCCGCCGTGGTTCGCTCGCCCGTTGCAGCGAGGTACATCAGCGTTCGCAAGGCAAAGTCGGTGTGTGTCGTCAGTCGCATTCGCGGCCACGCTTTCTAAATGTACTAAACTGGCATCGCCTTAGCATGTTTTGTAGTCAAAGTCTCAAGCGTCGTCAAGATGATTCGGATTGAAGACGGCCGGATCAGGCGATTCGGGGTGGGAAGATCGGCGGGTTGGCCGGCAATACGACCGGCGCAAGGGGGCGCAACGCCCAGCGAAACGAGGACGGCATTTCAGTGGCTGGCCGTGATGGTGTAGGCGACCCCGTTCAACACGCTTCGGTCACCGACGTAGCGATGAAACCCAGATTCAAGGTCGTTCACCGTGGCGACGGTGGTCGCACAGAAGACGCTCACGTACCAGCGTCCGGGAGTCAGCGTCGTCTCGATGGCCTTGTTGGCACCGGGACGAAGGTTGAAGTGGGCGGCCTGTCTTCGAAACGCAGGCCCCTGGTCGGACAGCAAGAGATGCAGATCGACATCTTGATCACTGGATAAATCGATCTTCACAGATGGGTTGTCCTCGGCAACGTCGATCGCGAAATGGTGGTACTGGCGATCACCAATCCTGGTGAACGCGGGCTCGTGGTCGCTCCATTGACGGTCCATGGTGCGTGGCTGGTCGAAGCGTAGTGTCGCCTTCAATTCAGGCTGACCGTTTCCGGCCAGCGCATGCAGGAAACAGGCTTCCGTCAGAGCCAGCTTCTCCCCTTCCTGACTGCCCTCCGGGTGGCATCCGATGTTGACGATGCGTCCGGATTGATCTGGCGGCCGATAGGCCCAAATGGCCGCTCCGCCATGGATCTTGTGGCCAGGGTGATCGTATCGCGCGAGCACCTCGAGATGGGGCCTGCTGCCGCCAGCCTCGTCCACACGCAGCCAGTTGCCATTGTTGTGATAGACCTCTGGGACGGCTTGATCGTCGCCAAAATCGCGATAGCGCAGCAGGGGCGAATCGTCGGGGATTTGATGTCCGACCCGCGTTTTCTTGATTCCCGTGTTCAGGGTGTTGAAGGGAAAAATGTGCAGGTAGCCGAGTCGCGGGTCGGTGCGCTGGTCGACATTTCTGCCGCTCAAGAACGAGCCCGCACACGATCCACAGTAGCTGCCGCCGGCGTGATAAAACAGGCGGAGGCGATCGCGGCCCGTTTCGGTCAGCGACTTGCCGTGACTGGTTGCAGCGCCGCCGTTAACATACAGCATCCGAAATCGAGGCTCGCCGTCGGGATACAGCAAGACACCGTTTTCGTCTGCTGCATTGCCAATGATCAGTTGGTTTTGCCGGAAGGCATCCGTGCCGGCATAGTATTCGTAAGCGAGCTGCAGAGATTCCGCGGCGTGCAGCGTCTTACGGCTGGTGAGGTTCTTGCCGCTGCTCATGAACAGGTCTTTGTAGAAGCCGTCCGCTTCACGATCGGACGCGGCCAGCTGCGGCTCGGACGGGCCCGTCCTATCGTCGCAGGCCTGCTGAACCAGGCGGCGAAACGCATCGCGGGGTCGAGTGGTCGAATTTGTCTGGGTCAACACCATACCGATCACTTCGTCCGCCGGATCGACCCAGACGTAGGTCCCGTCAGATCCCGTGTGAGAAAACACGCCGTTTGGCTCGACCACCTTCCAGCCCAGTCCGTAGGCTGCGGCCGCCTTGATATGGTCTGACTGAGGATTGGTCATCTGTTCAACGGCCGAGCGGGACAAGATACGGTGGTCGCCGTATCGGCCTTGATTCAAGAGCATCTGGCAGAACTGGGCATAATCCCAGGCGGACGAAACCATGCCGCCGGAGCCGCGCGGAAATGGCCAGTCCGGCTGATCACCCGGCGTCCAACCGGCTTTCCATGCTCCATCGCTCTGACGCTTCATGACGGTCGACATGCGCGCGTGCTCAGCGTCCGATTCATGGTTAACGCTGTCCTGCATGCCCAAGGGGCCGTACAAGCGGTTCCGCAAATGATCCTTGTACGATCCGGCGACCTCCTCGATCACCGCTGCCAGCATGTTAAAGCCGGCGTTACTGTACGAATACGTTGCACCCACCTGTGCTGTGGGCGGGGACTTGGCAAAGCGATTAACTTCCAAGCGTAAGTCGGGCGCCTGAGGATGCTCGGCGGACGGCTTGAGCAGCGGTGTCAGGAACAGCGACTTGATGCGGAGCCCGCTCGTATGCGTCAGCAGGTGCCGAATGGTCACCGGCCGCCAGGCGTCGGTATCGAACGCCGGCAAGTAGGTGCCGACGGGCGCATCGAGATCGATCTTCCCATCGTCAACCAACAGCATGATTCCCGCGGCAGTGATCGCCTTACTGTTGGACGCCATTCGAAACAGCGAATCATTCTCCATCGGCTGCGTCCGCTGCGCGTCGCGAAAGCCAAAGGCGCGATGCAAGACGACCTGTCCACGTCTGGCAACCAGCACGACCGCCCCCGGAATCTCGTCGTCCTCCACCGCATGCTGCACAATCGACACGGCCAGCTCCAGCCGATCCGCATTGAATCCCACGTCGGTTGGCTCGGCGGACCGCAGTTGACGGCTCTCGTCGACCGGCTGGCTTCCGACCGCCACGTGGGAAAAGGTAAGAATCAAAATGCCAGACAGAACGAATCGAAACATGAGGACCAAAACCCGGGTTGAAGCCTTGCGGGGGCCGTCGCATGATACGGACTGGACGACGACCAAACTGAACTGATTTGAGACGCGCGACCGTGGAGATTCAACCCTGCGAACCTCACATCGGTCGAGTTTTCCGAGTTTCATTGGACCCCGAGTCACGGCTGTGCGTTTCTGGCCCTGCCCGATCTCGGCTCAGACTTGGTGGCCGCGACCCGGTAAGCTGCGGATAAGCGGACACCACCGGGAGCCTCGTAGAGACAGGCTGCTGGCCGAGTTGGTATGCTAGGTGATATTCTGTTTGATCCGCCGCGTGCTCTCCACGAGGCGATCAGCGTCACGTTACCGCCCGCCCCAGGGAGCCTTGAGATGCGTCCTCTTCTCGTTCTTGTAACGGTCACCATTTCGCTGGTATCCGGGACCCCACTGACACATGGCGGCAAGTACAATCCGGTCCTCAACGCCGGTGATCGCGCACCTGACTGGAAAAATCTGCCAGGGACTGACGGAAACAATCATTCGCTCGATGACTTGAAAGACGCGGACGCCGTCGTGCTGTTCTTTACGTGCAACAGTTGCCCATACGCGGTCGCGTACGAGCAACGGACCATCGCGCTGACCAAAGAGTTTGCCGATCGCAACGTTGCGGTGGTGGCCGTTAACGTCAACAAGATTCCGGCCGACAGCCTCGAGGCGATGCGGGAGCGGGCCAAAGCACAGAAATTCAATTTCACGTACCTGTTTGATGCATCGCAACAGATTGCCAAAGACTACGGGGCCACGTACACGCCCGAATTCTTCGTCCTCGACCGGCACCGCAAGATCGCTTACATGGGTGCGCTCGATGACAGCCCAGATCCTGAAAAGGTCATGGTCCGGCACGTCGCCCGAGCCCTGACTTCCGTGCTGGAAAACAAGCAGCCGGAGTTAGCCGAATCCATCGCCATCGGCTGCCGGATTCGCATGGAACGCCGCCGCCGCACAAAGCAACCGTGAGATCATCGGCATTCGCCAGCAGTCTGATCCACAATCGCATGTTCGCGGAGGCGGATCGAAGCAGGACTTGTTCCACGGATAACGAAAACGACATTCAACACGGGGTCTCCCATGTCGCAAGCCGTACAGCAAACACTCGACAGCTTTATGCTTGGACTTGTGAAGCGAAATCCAAACGAACTGGAATTCCACCAGGCGGTTCGCGAAGTCGCCGAGTCACTGATGCCATTCATCCTGGACCATCCGAAATACAACGATGCAAACATCCTGGAGCGAATGACCGAACCGGATCGTGTCATTATCTTTCGTGTTTGCTGGGAGGACGATGCCGGGGAAATTCGCACCAACCGCGCGTGGCGCGTTCAGTTCAACAATTCGATCGGGCCCTATAAAGGCGG
>JAUIHJ010000406.1 GCA_030432015.1 bacterium | reverse complement strand
TCTGCAACGGCTTGGCTTTCCCGCGCCGCAGGTGGGCCGCGACCGTCAAACAGCAACCACACGAATCGACCCCGGCATTCGGATTGGCGCCGTGTTCGAGAAGCAGCGTCGCGACCTCCAGATGATTGCCGCCGCAGGCCTCAAAAAGTGCTCGCCCCTCGGACGCCAGATCTTCAGGTTGATTGGGATCGGCGCCGCGATCGAGCAGGAGGCGAACGATGTGCGCGTGCCCCTCTCGGGCAGCATAGGAGAGTGGACTCACACGATTTGAATCGAGTTGATTAACCGCCCCGGCATCACGCCTCAAGAGTTGCTCGACCCGTTCCTGGTCGCCGACTGCGGCTGCCGCTGACATCGTGTATCGCGCACCGCGGGCCAACAAGTCACCCACCATCACCCAGGCATTCCGCAGTGCAGGAGAATCCCGGTTGCGAGCGCCGCGGTACCAATAGTCGCACGCCTGGTTGATCGCCAGCAACAGGGCCGTTTGCCCGTCGGCGCGCTGGGCGTCCAGTGGCACACCCAACGCGACAAAACGCTCGATCATGCCCAGGTTCCGCGTAACGACACTGCAGTGAAGTCCGTTATTGCCCAATGCGTCGCTGGCTCGTGCCAGGCCCGGACGACGACGCAGCACCGTGTTAATCTGCCGTTGATTGCGCGCCACGATGGCGGCCTTCAAACTGTGGAAGTCAGCTGCATACTGAAATTTCCGTACCATCGCCTTTTCGAGCGTCGCGACCACGTCGTCATACGCGCGTTCCCGGGCGATGCCGAGCAGTCGATCCCAGGAATTGTAGAGAAATCGTGACTGGCCAGGGTCCGCACCACGCGCCAACAACTGTTTGACAATGCGGTTGTCTCCAGCACCCACGGCAAAGTGGATGGGCAACTGATACCAGAACTGTGCGTTGACCAATCGCCGGTCTTTGGCGAGCAAATTTGCGACCGCTTCTCCATCACCAGCAGCGGACGCCTTAAACAGCGACCAGGCATCGTTCCCATTCACTCGTTCCACACCGCAGAGATACGACTTGGTCCGCATGGCGGCTGGCTGCGTCAAACAAGGCACGTTCGTACGGTGATCGGATGGTTGCATGGGGAGCCGCCTCGATTTCTGCCGATGTTTTCGCGCAACAGCTCGGAATTTACCGAACCATGGCAATCGTCGCTACGTACTGGGTCACAATAAAGTTCTCGCACGGCCAAACCCAGGGAAGATCGAAGACCATGACGAAAACTCGCTCACGAAAATGGCGACTTCAGTTTAGTCTCAGAGCGTTTCTCGCGCTTTGCCTCTGCGTCGGCGGGCCCGTCGCCTGGCTTTCAAACAGCTACCACGAGTACCAAGTCGAGCAAGACCTGCTTGTCGCGGCCGCAACAAAGCTGCCTCCCGGCAGCGCGATGACCGTTGCCACGAACGGGGAAACGGTATCCATGGCAGGCAATTTGTTCATGTGAGACCCGAGCAGTACGTCGGTAGTGGTCAACTACCGCGGGCCCGCGTTGCTTCGCCGGATCGTTGGGGCGTTCGAGATCCCCCTTTTTAATCGGGTGAACGAGATCAATTACCGTGTCTCAAAGCTGGACGAGATCGTGATGGCGAGCGACGATCTCGCGCGGTTTCACGAATTAGAAAAGGTCTCCGTTGTGAAACGCGGTTCCAAGCGGATCAATGAATCCGATCTCGAGGCATCCGCAGCGTTGGTTCCGCCCTGTCGCATCGCGGCCCTCGAGGATGACGGGAATCAGATCCAAATCACAGTTAACCGTGGATCGCCTTTTGGGTGTTACGCGCAAGAGGACAGTCCCCCGCGGTAAGGCGACGTCCCCTGCGTAACGCTGCAAGACGAACGTCGCATCGTCTCCGCAACCGCCGTCGCCAGACTGTGGAGCCCCGCCTCTGCGACGGCAGCGACATTCACGACGTTGTTCGTGCGCCCCGTACGGGCTCAACTCCAAGGCCAAGTCGTTCTCCGCGCCTTGCTTGACGGAAAACGGTAGCCCGGACGGCGTCGGGTCGCCGTACCGAGTGGCCAGAATGCGAACATCCAGCCTCTGCGACGGCAGCGACGCACAGCTTAACAACGCCGTACAGGACCGGAACCCCAGCACCGCGGAGCGATTCGGGAGAGGCACCGAGGTGGCTGGCGCGGCGAAGTTTTCAAAAATCCGATCGCCTTTCCCAATAATCGAATCTCGAATGCGAACTGATTCACGTTGGGCCAGACGAACCGGAGCATATCCATGATGAACGCAGTACCTTTCTCGCTGGAAGTATACGGGGGCCTTGGCGAGTGTGACGGTCTCCTCAAGAACGAACACAAGAGTCTCTTGCTGGAATTTCAGACGCGAGATTCGGTGGCCGGCATCCTGAAATCGGACGTCAAGCGTGTCCAGATTCCGCTCACGGATCTTGCTTCGGTCAGGCTGACCCGAGGCTGGCTCGGCATGAACTGGCTGGGCGTGAAGCTGATTATCCAGACGTCGAATTTGGAGACATTGCAGGAAGTCCCCGGAATGAGCCAAGGTCGGATCGAATTGAGCATTGCGAGAAAGGACATCGAAGACGCTGAACTCTTCGTCGACGAATTTTGCGGCCCCGCAACGATGGCAACATAAGCGGCGCCACAATACGGCTCGATGAAATGCGCCAGGTTGGGTCGGCGAGGTTGCGGAACGACCACCCGACAGGGTGAATTGAGTGCACGCAATATCAACGCAGCTGGCGGCCATCCGGTTAAGGACGAGCCGCCAGCGTGCATTTCTTGCCATTGCTGAGTGGATTCCAGATCGATGCTCTGGCAGCAGGCCCAGCTTACTCGCGACGTTCCGCGTTGGCCTTCATCAGCGACTCCACGACCTCGGTCACTTCAGCCTCGTCTTCAGGCGCCAGCTTGCCGTTCGCTGCGGTCTCGAGCGATTCGAGCAGGCAATCGACCGTTTGCATGTCCTTCACCTGCGCCTCCACCAGGCCAAGTAGATCCTCAACCGCACGGCGTTCAGCAGGATCATGGGTGTCAAGCAGCTTGCGTTGCAGCTCACATGACGCTTCACGAAAGCGATCCGCGTTGTAGACCCACAACAATCGCAACTCGAAGATTTCACGACCATCCAGTTCGCCTCGCGCGACGGCGTCTGCCAAGAGATCTTCGATGACGCCTCGGAGGTTACCGGATTCAACATCGTAGTTGAAAATGGCGATCGAGAGTTGCTTGAATTCACGGAGTTGATGCGTCTCCTCGGCAGCGGTCCGAAGCCTCTGGGCCGCCGGCGAAATCACGCCAACCAAAACTCCCATCGTGGCCATCACCACCAGAAGTTCAATCAAGGTGAAACCACGGAAAACTCGGTGACGTTGGATTGTGGACATGGTTCTTCTTCCTTTCGTTTCGATGCGGTTCGAGCGAGCGATCTCGTCGTTTCGCCGGCAACGTGCCTGGCATTAGACAAATGGCCCGGACTCCGCGAACCTTTCAAAGAATCGAAAGATATTCTTGAACCAGCCCCTGCCCGCGGGAATTACAAACGCGAGTCGGGCGACCGTGAGCTGCACTGCTGAGCGGTGCTGCTGAGCTGACCTGCTGTGCTGAGCCGGACGGTAGCAGAATGTGCACCTGGAGTCGTCGAGTTACGACGCTTGCCATCCAATTCTTGGCTCCGACCAGGCAAGCGCTTCGCGGGCCGGCCACGGCGGCACGGCAACGCATTGCATCACAAGGGGGCGTTGGCCAACTAAGGGAGGCTCAACCGAACGGTCAACTGCCCCTGATTATCGCCCAGTTCGCTCCAGGCATCGTTGCACCGCAGGTAGAGATGTCCTCCCTTTGACGCGCGGAACTCGCTACCTTTGCCGAGCAAGAATGGCGTTCCGAGCTTGAAGTCGTTCATCACCACGCCCACCAGTCGGCCGGAATTGTCGGCACCTCCATCGGCGTCGACCGCTTTTCCCAGTGGTGCGACCTGCCACTCGCCGGATGCATGGCACATGTACCTCTGACCCGCGACGACCTCAACACCTGACGCTTGAAACCCCCGGGCTGCCGCGACCCGTGTTCGGTGTACTTTGCCTGCCTGCAGACGCTGAAACCGTTGATGCCAGTCCCACCGACAAAGATCGACCCGATAGCCGATCGCCAGATGCTCGAGTAGAAACCGATATTCAAATGCCAACTCGCCACGAACCGGTTCGAAGAACCGATCGAACGCTTCGTGCTGCTGATTGACCATCAGTTCGCCGACGGCTCGAAACCGCTTGGCGTAGTTCGGATTATGAAGCAGCAGGTAGCAGAAGGCCCAACTCCTCAGGTATTCGTCGCGGGCCACCGCTACATTGGTCGTGTCCATTGGTGTCCAGGCCGCCAGCGAGACATGGCGACCGTCGTGTGCCGGATCGGCCAGCATCAGATTCAGCGCCGCAGAGAGACGCAGTCGCGTCTTACCGACCCCCAAGACTTCGGTGACGGTCGTCAGTTTGGCGCGACGGAGCGACGCGCATTGTTCTGCCGAGCACTGAATGCCGGACGTTCGCGTCGAGGCGCCGTTCGCCATCTCCGCCATCCCTTCCTTGTACCACTCGGGACCACCGGATCCAAACGTCTGCACACAATAGGCATGAATCAATTCGTGCTCGGCAATGCCGCGCCGGCTGGCCGCATAAACAACTGGCTCATTTCGCCGCTGATTGCCCTCGCCCACCATTTGCGGAACGGTCGCGCCTCCGACGCCAAAGACGATCACGCGGGCCAGTCGGTGGGGCAAGTCCGCATCCGACCAATTGTCGAGGTTTTCGACCACATAACATTCGATCTGCCCGCGCGGTTCACGTCCCCAGTATCGCGCCGCAAACTTCAGGGTTCGTTCCAGCCTGGCATACAACGCGACCGCCTCGTCTTCCGCCAGGTCCGTCCGCACATTCAAGTGGTTGGAGCGATAGTCGAGTAACGGCCGTCGAACTGAAGTCCCAACGGAAGACTCCGCATCGTCTGCCACCACTGTCTGGCAAGGCCCCCAACCAGAAGGGAAGACGCTGGCCAAGAAGACAATTGCCACAACCCACACACGAAACAATGTCATACGGCGATTACTGCAATCCGCCAGCAATCGCGTCACAGTGTGTGAGCCGAAGGAATGGCAAGAGTGTTGAATGTCAGGAACGAAAAACGACGCGCGTCAGCTACCTCGGCTGAGTAACCTTGACCTGGATATTATCGACCGCCAACTCTCCCGTTGCACCAAACATGCCGACGGCAACCACGGCCACTTTTGCTTTAGGGGGGATCGCGACCGTGGCTTGTTTTGTGACCCAACTGATGGTGCCATACCACGGCCCTGCCGATGACGCGCCACAGGGAGCCTGGATCTCGTCGAAGAAACTGATATCAACGCGCGGCAGTTCCCGGACGGATCGTCCGCGCGTGACGTCCGTCGCCCGCAACATCAGCGAGATATTCAACGCCGCATATTTTCGCCCATCCACGCCGACGGCTTGCAGTGCCTGCGCACTCCGACCAGGCGTGTCGTTTTGAAACACGAGACACGATTTGCCGGCGGGCGCCTCATATTCCGCCTGGATCTCAGCCTGCCGCACGTAATACCAACCGAGCAAAGCCCCTTCGTCATCCGTCAGTTCGAAGCTGCCATTGAGGAGCCGGGGAATTCCGTCGTCATTCTTCCTCGCCCGCAACTCTTCGGCCCGCCCCGTCATCGGGACAAAAAAGGTAGGCTCCAACGGCTCCGCCTGGAGTTTTCCGTTGACCTTCGTATAGAGGACCAGTGTCTGCTGAAAGCGCTCCCCGACGGGGATCACCATGCGGCCACCTTCACGCAGTTGCTGCACCAGAGCCAGCGGAGGCCGTTCGGGCGAACAGGTCACGATGATGCTGTCGAAGGGTGCATGCTCGGGCCAGCCCTGAAACCCGTCGCCGATCTTGGTGTGGACATTCTTGTACTTGAGTCGCTTTAGTAGTCGCTCGGCGCTGCGCCCCAGAGAGGGCACGATTTCGATCGAATAAACATCGGCGACCAACGGACTGAGAACCGCGGCCTGATAGCCGCTGCCGGTTCCAATCTCCAGGACGCGATGTGTCGGTTGGGGTGCCAACGCCTGCGTCATGGTTGCGACCACAAACGGGGGCGAAATGGTCTGCCCTTCGCCAATGGGCAAGGCCATATCGAGGTAGGCGAATTTGCGTTGCTGACCGGACACGAAGAAATGGCGCGGTGTATCGCGGAGGGCCTGCAACACGCGCGCATCCTTGATCCCCGCCTCGGCGACCTCTTCCCGCACCATCTTCAAGCGGGCCAGTTCCAATTGTTGCTGGCTCTGGGCAATCGCCGCGATCGGCGCCAGACAGCACGACCAAACCAAGCATCCGAGGCTGGCGTGAACAATCGATTTTTGAATCGGGATTAGAGCAACCAACGGTTTTTGACGGCTTCCTGCAGGCGCGTGGTGAAAAAGGGACTCGGCACGACGTGACGCCCGCGCCTCGCATATCGTCTCAGTCAGTATTGCGGGCACCTTGAATCGAGTGCGCTGCGTAAACCTGCGCCACCTCAGCGAGGCAAACAGGACGACCGAGCAAATTATGCAGAAGTGCAAACAAGCGAAGAGCAATCTCCGTGTCAGTCTACTCGCTCCCGGGATTTCTATCAAACACTGCACCGCTCGACGGCCCGCGATTGTCGGTCGCCGCGGGCAGGAATACCGGTGACCCGCATTCTGGCGAATGTGCCGGCCGCCTATGGCCCCCCTTTTGGTCCTCCTCTGCGAACCGCGGTCGGCTCAAGCATCAGGTTGGCGGCTCCGGCCGCGCAGCCATGGTCTTCATCGGGTACGATAGGTGGCATTAATTTGAGCTACCCGTTCCGCCCCCTTCGCGAGGAATTCCACCGTGAAACGTTTTCTGATTCCTTCACTCGTGGCCCCGATTCTCGTTCTTGCCACCGTCAACTGTCTGGTTTCGGCTGCCGATGAAACGCAGCCTCGCTTTCAAAAACAACAGTTGGATGCGAAGTTTCGCAGCGAAGGTGTCGCTGTTGGTGACTTCAACCAGGATGGCAAGCAAGACATTGTCGCGGGCTTTGTCTGGTATGAAGCGCCCGACTGGAAAATGCACACGATCATCAAGGAGCCTCCTTCGGGGCGTGGCGCCGTACAGGGCACGCCACCCCATTTCGACCCCAAAGGCTATAGCAATTCATTCTGCAATTTTGCGGAAGACCTCAATGGCGACGGTTGGGTCGATGTGATTGTGGTCGATTTTCCCGGCACACCAACATGGTGGTTCGAAAACCCCAAGAATGAACCGGGCGAATGGAAGAAGCATCTCGTCGCGCCGGTCACGAACAACGAAAGCCCCGATTTTCTCGATCTTGACGGTGACGGTCAGCGCGAACTGATCGCGGCCTTCTCTCCGGACCCGGCACAGCCCGACGGCCCCGATCGCCAGATGGCCTACTTCACCCGGGACGAAGATCCTTATAAGCCTTGGCATCGTCACGCGATTTCAACCAAAGGCTCGCCCGGCACACGTCGCTATTCACACGGCTTGGGCGTGGGCGACGTCAACGGTGACGGCCGAAACGACATCGTCTGTTCGGCCGGTTGGTGGGAAGCCCAAACA
>JAUIHJ010000405.1 GCA_030432015.1 bacterium | reverse complement strand
CGTTCCATTCCGTCCAACCGGTTGGGAAATTTCCAACCTGGTATCCGCCCTCACCCAAGTCCCAAGGTTCGGCAATCAGCTTGACCTGCGACAAGATGGGATCCTGGCACATGATGTCGAAGAACGCGCCCAGCCGATCCACCGCGTGTAATTCCCGCGCCAACGCGCTGGCCAGATCAAACCGAAAACCATCCACATGCATCTCCTGCACCCAGTATCGCAGGCTATCCATGATCAACTGTAAAACGCGCGGCGAAAGCATATTCAGCGTATTGCCGCAGCCCGTGTAGTCCATGTAGTATCGGCGGTTCTCATGGGTCAGCCGATAGTAGGCCGCGTTGTCGATTCCGCGCAACGAAATGGTGGGCCCCTGCTCGTTGCCTTCGGCCGTGTGGTTGTACACGACATCCAGGATGACTTCGATGTCCGCGCGGTGCAGCAGCCGCACCATGCGTTTGAACTCGTAGACGGACTCGCGCGCCGAACCGGCCGACGAGTACCGCGGATCCGGGGCGAAAAACGAGAGCGTGTTATAGCCCCAGTAGTTCTTGAGTTTCTTTTCGACCAGGTGTCGGTCATTCAAGTGGCAGTGAACCGGCATCAGCTCGACGGCCGTAATTCCGAGGTCCTTCAGGTACGCAATCGAACCTTCGGAAGCCAGCCCGGCATAGGTCCCTTGCGACTTCTTTGGAACGTGGGGATTCAGCTTCGTGAAGCCCTTGACGTGCAGTTCGTAGATCACCGTCTCATGCCACGGCGTATTGGGACGGCGGTCGCCGCCCCAGGTAAAGGCCGGGTCGACCACCGCACCAAGCGGCGCAAAGGCCGCGTTGTCACGATCGTCGAACGACAGGTCACCCGCTTTGTCACCAATTCGATATCCAAACATCGAATCCGACCAGTCGACGACACGCGCGATCGCCTTGGCATAGGGGTCCAGCAAGACCTTATTCGCATTGAAGCGATGGCCCGCCCTGGGGTCATAAGGGCCGTGCACCCGAAAGCCGTACATCTGTCCCGGAATGATGTCTGGCAGGTATCCGTGCCAGACCATGTCCGTCTGCTCGGGCAACGCGATGCGAACCGCCTCTGTCTTGGCACGTACCGAGTCAAACAAACAAAGCTCGACCTTGGTGGCGTGCTCGGAATAGATGGCGAAATTGACGCCAGCCCCATCCCAAGTCGCGCCCAACGGGTAAGGTTTTCCGGGCCAAATTCTCACGTTTTCACTTGACATCTTGGTCTTCAACTCGTGGTTTCTACCGGTGCGACGATCCGTCACGGGACGCGGCAACGCCAGCGTTGAACTCGAACACGACGTGCCGGAGGTTCCTGGGCGGGCCGGTGTGCCGCCTGCGGGCGAAGTTTAGAGGTTGATACGAAAAACGACCAGCCCCTGGGGCCTCGCGGGCGGTGGAGGCGGTGGGGGCGGTCGGTTAAGGTGCCTCGCGATCGGACTCTGCCACCAACCCATGTGGCGAGGTCGCCTTGTAGCCTGGCAGGTACGGTTCGATCAAATCCATCGCCAAGAAGAAGCCGGCCGCTAAGGTGCCGATAAAGTAGCCCAAGACGGCGCCGGGTAGCATCAGGACGAGCCCAATCAGGATCAATACGGCCGGGTCGACCCGATTACGTTCTGCACCCAACGCGATCGCAACCCAGCACGGCAGCAGCACGGCCCCGATCACCGCCGATGCGCTGCGGGCCGACGACCCGAAGAAAATCTGCACGAGGCAGATCGCGGCAATTTCTGTCGAGACGAACAGGTAGAGTGGTGGCGAAGCGTGCATGTAATTGAGCGCGCCAAAGAGCATGGCAAAGACCGTCGTCAACGCCAGGACCGGGAACAGGCCGAATCTTCGCGGGACGGTGTATTGCGCACGGGGGACACGCCGCAAACGAAAAAAGAAGCTCCCCGTTCGCTGGCGGTACGTTTCATACTTTTCGCCAAACTGTTGGTCGAGATCCGCTTCCACAGCAGGTGCGACAACCAGCCGCAGCATCAGCACGCCGAGGATCGTCGCGACGATGACGAAACCATTGTCCGACAAGACCGCCAGCGAGAGGAAGAACATTGAACCGGCCAGCAACTGCGGATGCCGCAGCGCGTCGTAGGGACCTTCCGCGACAAACGACAGGACATGAGGATCGTCTTCGAGTTCCCCAGCGGCCGACTCCGCACCGCCCGACTCCCCTGCAGCCATCTCCACAGCGGCCATCTCCAGACCGGTCGCTTCCAGGTCGTTGTCTGACCGTGTTGTTTCCACGTCCGCCGGTTGGTTGGCGTAGTCCGGGCCCCCCAGCGTTTGGCGGCATGCCCAAACCAGCAGCAAGATCGCCAGGGTGGCGGGGATGGCGGCAGCCCACCGGATCATTTCGGGAATCCCGAGTTCGGGATTCCAGGGCCAGGGGCCGTTGAGCAGGTAATTCGCCAACGGAACGACAAACAGACCGGTCGCCACCCACCGTGCCCGGCGTTGGCGGTCGCCTCCGATTCCCACGGTGGCTGGCGAGCGTCGGACTTTACGCCAGTAAACTGCGGGGAAAAAGTACATCGCCCCCAGATAGTAGACCAGCACTCGGAATTCCAGGTTGCCGTCCATCAAGCTGCTCGAGATATCGAGGAAGATAAGCTGGCGAGTTTAGGTGGCGTCTCCCGATAATTAAATCGATTCGGGAGAGTACCGTTTGATCCCACCACAAAGGGGCATTCCCTCTCAGCTCACCGGAATCAAGCCCGATTCTAACCGCGCCAACCAACCCACGCCAAGCGCCCCCTGTCAGGTCGCAGGAGCGGGTTGGTTCGTGTCCACGGGTACGAATGGGATTGCGTATCGTTTAATCTAGGAAGGAATAGGCCGGATCGACGCCGTTGCGGCGTGTGTTGGTTCGGTGAATTGCGGCACGGAGGGCTGGAGTGCGTACGGAAGCTTCGTTGGAAAACATTGGCGCGTTGGTTGAAGGACGGCTTCAGGATCCGGGGACCCTCTTGGGCCCGCATGAGATCGAGACGCAGGGCCGTAAGGCGGTGGCGGTCCGAGCCTATTTCCCAAATTCCAGTCGAGTTTGGCTTGTCGATCCGACGCATCAGACGAGGCGTCCGATGCGGCGAATTCATCCGGCTGGTCTGTACGAATCCGTTTGCCAACCGTCTGAGAGTAACAGACCATTTCAATATCAGCTAACGGTTGCCGATCCAATGGGTGAAACCACGACGATGCACGATCCGTATAACTTTGATTCCCTCTTGACGGACTTTGATTTTCACCTGATCGGCGAAGGCACGCACTACGACGCCTACCGTAAACTCGGTGCGCAGCCGCGCACGGTGAACGGCGTGGCAGGGGTCAACTTCGCAGTCTGGGCGCCGAATGCACAGATGGTCTCCGTCGTTGGGAACTTTAACGATTGGGACGGCCGCCGCCACACCATGCGGAAGCATATCCCTTGCGGGATCTGGGAGATTTTCATTCCGGAATTGGCGGTTGGCGAGATCTACAAGTTCAAAGTGCAGACCGCGACCGGCGAATTCATCGATAAGACCGACCCGTACGGGTTTGCGACCGAGTTGCCGCCTCGCACCGCATCGATCGTCGCCGATTTAAAACGGTACCAGTGGAACGACGCCGAGTGGCTCCAACGACGCCGCGAAAACGACCAGCTCAATCGCCCCATTTCGATCTATGAAGTGCATCTGGGCAGCTGGCGCCGCCAGGACGACCGGTTGCACGGTTGGCTGAATTATCGCGAACTGGCCCATGCCCTGGTCTCCTACTGTCAGGAGATGCAGTTTACCCACGTCGAACTGCTGCCGATCAGCGAACATCCCTACACCGGCAGCTGGGGCTATCAGACGCTCGGATATTTCGCCGTCACCAGCCGCTACGGGACTCCCGAAGACTTCATGTACTTTGTGGATTATTGCCACCAGCATGACATTGGCGTGATTCTGGATTGGGTGCCAGCCCATTTCCCCAAAGATCAACACGGCCTGCGCCAATTTGACGGCACGGCGCTGTACGAGCACGCGGATCCGCGCCAGGGCGAGCATCCCGACTGGGGGACCATGATCTTCAATTATGGTCGCAACGAAGTCCGCAATTTCCTGATCTCCAACGCCCTGTTCTGGCTGGATCGATATCATATCGACGGCCTTCGCGTCGATGCCGTCGCTTCGATGCTGTACCTGGACTATAGCCGTGAAGAGGGCGAGTGGGTTCCGAACGAACATGGTGGCCGCGAGTGTATCCCTGCCGTCGAGTTGTTGCGCGAATTCAATCGCCAGACCCATGCGGCCTATCCGGGCATTTTGACCATCGCCGAAGAATCAACCTCCTGGGGCGGCGTCTCCCATCCGACCGATACCGGCGGGCTCGGCTTCAGCATCAAGTGGAACATGGGCTGGATGAACGACACGTTGCGGTTCATGAAATTGGACCCGATTCATCGCCGCCATCATCACGACGAATTAACCTTCAGTTTGATCTATGCCTTTACGGAGAATTTCGCGCTGCCGCTCTCGCACGACGAGGTCGTCCACGGCAAGCGTTCGCTGTTGGACCAGATGCCCGGTGATCTGTGGCAAAAGTTTGCCAATCTTCGCCTGCTGTTCTCGTACATGTGGACGCACCCAGGCAAGAAGCTGCTTTTCATGGGTGGCGAGTTTGGACAATGGAATGAATGGAACTGCGATGCGGACCTGCAGTGGGACCTCCTGCAGTGGAATACCCACGGCGGGATCAAGCAACTCGTTGCCGATCTGAACGGGCTGTATCAGAACGAACCCGCCTTGTTTCAACACGACTTCGACGGCGGCGGATTCGAGTGGATCGACTGCCAAAACGGAGCCGACAGCATCCTGAGTTACCTGCGCAAAGGCGACGATCCGAATGACTTCCTGGTGGTGTGCTGCAACTTCACCCCAGTGGTCCGCAAAGGCTATCGTGTCGGTGTACCACGCGGCGGATGGTACCAAGAGGTCTTCAATAGCGATTCGCAGCATTACGGTGGCAGCAATGTGGGGACCCACCCCGGCGTTAACGCCGTGCAGCCGGGAAATCACATGCGACCCTACGCCCTTGAGATCAACTTGCCGCCGCTGGGCGTCGCGGTCTTTAAGCCTCAGTCGTAACTCGACAGCGCCGCGTCAGATCGCGCAAGCACGCGTCGTTCAACGGCAGGCCCCGCGTCAGCTTGCCAGGCAGGGTGCCGGATACGGTTCCAGGGCGATGTGTTGCAGCAGATCGCAGCACCGCCCAGCTAACTCTGCGCGGAGAAATACTCGACCCGGTCGGGAACCGAAATGCCGCCCGACATGATCGCCTGGAGGGTCTCATCCAGCGACCAGGAAACTTCCGTGACATCCTCTTCCGGTAACATCAGCATGTAGCCGGAAGTCGGCACGGGCGTCGTCGGGACGTAAATGCAGAGAATCGTCCGCCCCGTGACGACGTCCTGGCATGATGAGGTCACAAATGCCGGGACCCGCATGCCTGGATGGGGAAAGGCGATCAGCACGACACGTTGAAATTTCTGCGTCTGCCGCTGGCTCTGCAACGTGGCAAACATCTTGCGCACGGCCGCGTAGATGACCGTGACACCGGGGACATGCAGGATCACCCAGTCGATCATCCGGTGAATTCTGGAATGCAGGAACATCCCCAGCACATACAGGCTGAACAGGACAAGCAAGATCGCCACCGCCGGGGCCACAAAGTTGATAAAGTAGCCAGGCGGTTGTCCTTCGCCAAAAACAACCTCCACGACTTTTTCAATGACGGCGTCCAACACCAGGACGCGAAACGTCTTGTACAACCAGGCAATCACCCAAAACGTGATGGCAAATGGTAAGACCAGTAACAGGCCTTCGATGATGCGGTTTCGAATCGCCGTAATCAACGACCATTTGGGCTCCGCTGTAGCCGTTGCTGGCCGGATCGTCTCCCTTGTAGGTTCGTCACCCATTCCGCGAATTCCCTTTCCGATGTTCCGGCACTGTTCCCGATCGACCGGTGGTAGCACCGTTGAGCCTGGGCCGGCAGGTAGAACTCGCCGCCACGACCCGCCGGTCTGCTCGAATGTAGTCGACCTGCCTGGCAACTGCCAAGGCGAATCGAACGCCGCCGTCCTAAATGACCGACTGCAATTCGGCGACCACCCGGGACGGGCTCGCTTTTCGCCGTCCATTCGATTCAACGGCAGAAAAACTGTCTGTCGGCGAAAAAAGGTGCGTGTCCCGCTGACGGGGCGTGCGCTGCTGAATCGCGCTCGGCCATTTAGGGTTCCGCCCGCAAGCCCCGCGGCAACTTGAGACCAGCGGTTGTAGACTGAGCGGCGTGAGGCGTTAAGAATGCCCAGCGTGAACTTGGGGGTCAGGGTGGGGCGGGATTTTCTTCGCCAGCCTGGTGGACTCCACATGCATCCCGATGAACGCCGTTCGACGCGCTTTTCCCTCCATCCCAGACTCCCAGCCGGACAACGCCATGTTCCCGAAAATTCCCCGCCCGTCCCATACGAAAATCGCCTGGCCGCGTGAGCGTCTGGCCGCCATCGACTTCATGGACGAGGCGAGCCGGCAGAATACGGTCTACGGGATGGTTGAATTCGACGTGACCTTGCCACTGGAGTTGATCCACCAACACGCGAAGGCGACTGGCGAAAAGCTATCGTTCACCAGCTTCATCATTCGCTGTGTCGCCAAGGCGGTCGACGAGCAAAAGCAGGTCGCCGCCTACCGCGAGAAGAATAAAGGGCTCGTCGTATTTGACGAGGTGGATGTCTCGACCTTCATCGAACGCGAGTTTGACGGACGGCATCATCCGACGCTGTATTACGTGCGCGGCGCCGATCAGAAATCGCTGCTCGAAATCCACGGCGAACTGCGAGATTCGCGCGAACGCGACATTGACGCGACGCAGTTAACCGAAGAAAAGACGACCAGCTTTCTGCGCATGCCCCGCTTCGTCCGCAAATGGATGTTGCGGGTCATGCGACGGGATCCGTTTATCAAGAAGTTCGCGACCGGTACCGTCGGCGTCACATCGGTGGGAATGCTCGCGCCCAGCAATCGCCGCAGCTGGATCCTGCCGGTCTCGCCATATACGCTCATGGTCGGGATCGGCGCGTTTTACCGAGCGCCCGCGGTGGTCGATGATCGCGTCGTGCCACGGGACATGGTGGCGTTGACGGTCTGCTTCGATCATGACATTGTCGACGGCGGTCCTGCGGCCCGCTTCACGACTCGGCTTGGCCAACTTGTGGAAGCCGGATTCGAAATCCCTGGCGGCCCGGACTGCGTACCAAGCGAGCTGTAACCCGTCATCCGCAGCGCGGCCAGGCGGAACGTGGTCCGGCGGAAGCAGCGAAGGAGGTCGACGATGACATTGCCAAACTCGTCGGAGGATCACACCAGCCCGACGCACGCCTCCCAGGGAAACCCACTTCCGTCACCAACGTCGTTCGGCCTCTTCGGCGGGTTGAGAACATTACAGCAGAAGGGGCTCTTGCCGGCCTATTACGATTGGTGGCAGGAGTTGGGCGATGCCTATCGGATCCGGATCGGACCACGTTGGATCGCCATGTTCGCTCATCCCGATCATATCCGCCATATCCAAGTAACACATGCCCGCCGGTACATCAAAGGCGC